>JAHFOB010000015.1 GCA_023267045.1 Candidatus Zambryskiibacteriota bacterium | reverse complement strand
AATAAATACATTAGTTGAGGGTGTAAAAGAGGTTTTGGAAACTACACCGCCAGAAATTTTGGCAGATATTATGAACAGGGGACTTTATCTTTCTGGGGGAGGAGCTCTAATAAAAGGTTTAGCGGAACTTATCGCCGACTATACAAAAATCCCAGTTCACATAACTCCAGATCCTCTAACAGCTGTTTGTCGTGGCACAGGAATAATTTTAGAAGATATGGAAGCATTCAAAGATGTTCTAATCACAAATGAAGATGAGTTACCTCCTAAAAAGTAAACCGAAACACGAGTATCGTGCCAAAATATTGTCAGTCATAATACTTTTTATTTCTCTATATATTTTACAATTTCTTTTTCCAAGTTTTACTAAAAATATTATATATTCAGTTTCTCGTCCAGTTTGGGCTGTTGAAAATAAAATTCCAAATCCATTTTCAAAATTCGTAGGTTTTTTCAAATCTCAAAATAACCTCATAAATCAGAATTTATCCTTGGAGGATGAGCTCTCTTCCCTAAAACTAAAAGAAATTGATTATGATCTTTTGTACAAAGAAAATCAAGATCTGAAAAATGAATTAGGTCGAGGTAAATCAAACAACAGGATTTTATCAAGAGTTATTTCTGGTCCTCCGAATTCTCCTTACGATACTTTTATTATAGATATTGGAGGGAGCGATGTTTCTGTAGGTGATAAAGTATATATTTCTGACAATGTTATCGTTGGAGTTATCCAAAATGTAACTTTCAAGAATTCTTTAGTTGAGCTTTTCTCTACTGGAGGTAAAAAAACACAGTCTATTTTGTCTAGAACTGGAGCATCATATATTCTTATTGGTCGTGGTGGGTCAAATTTTGAACTAGTTGTACCGAAAGATACGGATGTTATATGGGGTGATGTTTTTGTTTATCCAGGCCTTTCATCTTCTGTTATAGGTATTGTTTCTTATGTTGACACAACCTCTCAAAGCTCATTTAAGACTGTTTATATAAAAATTCCAGGGAACATTTTTTCTTCCAAGAATTTTTTTGTTGAAAACCAATAAAATACTCTCTGTGCTATGATATCCGAATGGACAAACCAGCTATACGACTTCTGATTTTTGTTTTGACTTTTCTATTGGTAATTATATTGCCATGGTACCTTTCTGTTTTGATTTTGATCACACTTACTATTTATTTTCCTCTATATCTAGAAGTTTTATTTTTTGGATTTGTCTTTGACACACTTTATTCCTATCATTTTAGTTTTTTGCATCTTGGACTTTGTCTAGCTACATTTTTTCTTTTAGTGGTAATGTTCGTCAAAACCAAAATTAGGATTTAGGTCAATTAGGTTAATTAGAAATTTTTCCAATATGTTTCATCAAATAAAAAAACTTTTCAAAAGGAAAAACAGAAATAGTAAAACTATTGATCCAGATGAAATATTTTTAGACTCTAAAAATTTGCCAGATTTTAATACGGATCAGTTTGAAGGTCGGATGGAAAGACCAATATCTAGGTTATCATTAAAATTTTTGGGCATTTTCGTCCTTTTTGTCGGTGTGGTCTTTATCTCGAAACTTTGGAATCTTCAAATAGTCCAAGGTCAAGTTTTTCGAATGAGGGGGGAGAATAACAGTTTACACAAAAGTATTATTTATGCTGATCGTGGAGTGATATACGATCGAAACAAATTACCGATAGTTTGGAATGATATTAATTCAAAATCACTAGATTTTTCTCTGCGAGTCTACGCTACTTCTACTGGGCTTTCTACAGTTCTTGGTTATTTGAAATATCCGACAAAAGATTCATCTGGTATCTACTATCAAGATAAATTTGACCCAAAGGATGGTCTAGAAAAAGTTTTAAATGATCAAATTTCTGGGAAAAATGGTACAAAAATAATCGAGACCGACGTAAAAGGTAATGTTGTTTCAGAAAGTGTTATAGATCCTCCAATTCCTGGCAATAATATAGAACTTTCTATTGATTTAAAATTGCAAAAAGAATTAAATAAATCACTTTTAGACGTTGCGGACAGAGCTGGATATAGGGGTGGAGCTGGAGTTATTATGGATGTTCGTACAGGAGAGATTTTAGCCAGCAGTAATTTTCCAGAATATGACTCGCAAATAATGACAGACGGTTCAAGTAGTAGCAAAATCAATTCATGGATTAATGATAAAAATCATCCGTTCCTAAATCGTGTTGTTGATGGACTTTACACACCAGGCTCAATCATGAAAATTTTCGTAGCTATGGGAGTTTTGGACCAGGGGGTTATTTCTCCAGAAAAACAGATTTTGAGTACAGGATCTATCTCCGTGCCGAATCCTTTTTTCCCAGATAAGCCGTCGATTTTTCTAGACTGGAAGGCTCATGGTTTGGTTGATTTGCGTCACGCTTTAGCAGTTTCATCAAACGTTTATTTCTATGAAGTGACTGGCGGATACCAGAGTCAAAAAGGAATCGGTATTGCAAATATTGAAAAATATACTCGAATGTTTGGTTTTGGCACAACAACTGGCATAACTTTTCCTGGTGAAAATACTGGAACTATTCCAGATCCAGAATGGAAAAAAGAAAATTTTAACGGAGAGGATTGGCGAGTGGGAGATACGTACAACACAGCTATAGGTCAGTACGGTTTTCAAGTCTCACCACTACAGGCTGTTCGGGCGGTCGGAGCGTTAGCAAATGGAGGTAAACTTTTAACTCCTACTTTTGTAAAAGACAGAGCACCAAAAATCTCTAGTATGGTAAATCTAAATCCAGATTTTTTCAGAATTGTTAAAGAGGGTATGCGACTTGGTGTAACAGAAGGTACTTCACAAGCAATTAATTTTCCTTTTGTTGCGGTTGCTTCCAAAACCGGGACAGCCCAGCTTGGTGTTTCGAAAGATGAAGTAAATTCGTGGGTCGTTGGTTTTTGGCCACTAGATGACCCAAAATATGCGTACGCAATTGTTATGGAACGTGGTTCAAAAAATAACCAATTCGGGGCAGTGTTGGTTATGCAGGAGTTCTTTGACTGGCTCCATGTGTACGACAGTGAGTATTTACAATAAAACTCATAAGAAATCATTTTTGGAGCAACCTTAATAAATTCCTGCGAATTTATTAAGGCCAGTCCTCACCCTCTAGTTGTCAAGAGCTCCTCGCTTTGCTCGGAATCATTGACAACACCATGCTAGAGGGTTGCGGGGTCTCCAAAAATGATTTCTTATGAGTTTTAGTTGGTCACTTGGAAATAAATTGACTGAACGTTCATTTTTTGCTAGACTTTCGGCAATTATTTTAATTTTAATAAATCATGGCTGAATATTTGACTAAAGAAAAGTTTGAAGAATTTACAAAAGAGTTAGCAGAACTAAAGGGTAAAAAAAGGAAAGAAGTAGCGGAATCACTAGAATACGCAAAATCTCTCGGAGATTTGGCAGAAAATGCGGAATATCATGAAGCTCGGGACAACCAAGCAACCATCGAAGATCGTATTGCAAAACTGGAAGATCTTTTGAAAACAGCTACGATAGTTTCCGTCGATCACGGCGGTATTGTAAATGTCGGTTCGACAGTTACTGTTGAAAAAGATGGCAAGAAATCTATTTATAGTATTGTTGGTTCAGAAGAATCAGATGTTGCAAAAAATAAAATTTCAATCAAATCTCCATTCGGTCAGGCAATTGTTGGAAAAAAGAAAGGTGAGGATTTCTCATTCAAAGCACCCAGCGGAGAATTACTATATAAAGTTCTGGAAGTTAAGTAGGAACAATAAAATCACCCCATCTGCGTTGTTGCAGTTCAATTTTGTTCATTCACCTTACGATAAGTAAGGCTCACTCACAAAATCTCCTGCGCCTAGCATCTGGGGCCATTTTATTATTCCTACGACTTTCAACTTTCAACTTTTTGCTTTATACTTAATTTATGTCATCACTAGAAGAAATAAGAGAGGGCAGGCTTCAAAAGCTAGAAAAGCTAAAAAGTTTGGGGATTAATCCATATCCAGCCAAGGTTCCTCGAGATTTTCCTATTAGTTTTCTCAAAACCAATTTTGACGAACAAGTAAAAAAAGCAAGTGAAATATCTGTTGCTGGGCGTGTTATGGCACTCCGCGGACAAGGGGCAATACTTTTTGCTGTTCTTTTTGACGGAACAGAAAAAATACAGGCAATTATAAAAAAGGACGTTTTGGGTGATGAAAACTTTTCTCTTTTTACAGATACGGTTGATGTTGGAGATTTTATTTCTGTCACAGGTCTTCCAGCACTTTCCAAAACAGGGGAACAGAGTGTTATTGCAAATTTGTGGACAATGGCAAGTAAGTCTCTCCTTCCTCTTCCAGAAAAATGGCACGGACTTGTTGATGTTGATGAGAGATATAGAAAACGATATTTGGATTTTCTAATGAATGACGAACTTCGAGATCTTATCGTAAAAAAAGCAAAATTTTGGGACGCCACACGAGAGTTCATGAAAAATAACGGTTTTCTCGAAGTCGAAACTCCCACACTAGAAGTAACAACTGGTGGGGCAGAAGCCACACCTTTCAAAACACATCACAACGACTATAATCTTGATGTTTATTTACGCATATCTGTTGGAGAACTGTGGCAGAAGAGATTGATGGCCGGAGGATTTCCAAAAACATTTGAAATTGGGAGAGTTTATAGAAATGAAGGTTCAAGTCCAGATCATACTCAAGAGTTTACTGGTTTAGAGTTTTACGCTTCATTTATGGATTACACAGAAGGCATTGGTTTTACAGAAGAGCTCATACAAAATGTTGCCAAGAAAACTTTCGGCAAATTAGATTTCTCCACTCGTGGGCATTCTTTTTCTCTTGATGGCAAATGGCAAAAAATTTCTTATCCAGAAATAGTAAAAGAAAAAACAGGGATAGATGTTCTTTCTGCTAGTTCAAAAGAAATGGAGGACAAATTAAAAGAGCTTGGAGTAAAATATGAGGGAAACAACAAAGAACGATTGACTGATACTCTTTGGAAGTATTGTCGCAAGCAAATATCTGGACCAGCTTGGCTGGTTGATGTACCAAAGTTGGTTTCTCCACTATCAAAATCTAAACCAGAGAACCCTTTGGTGACAGAGCGAGTTCAACTTATTCTGGCCGGTTCAGAAATGACAAACGGATTCTCTGAATTAAATGATCCGATTGACCAAAGAGAAAGATTTGAAATACAGAAAAAATTAATTGAGGGGGGAGACAAAGAAGCAATGATGCCTGATTGGGAATTTGTTGAAATGCTTGAGTACGGAATGCCACCAACATTTGGCCAAGCTTATGGCGACAGACTTTTCGCCTTTCTAGCAGACAAACCTTTGCGCGAACTTCAAACTTTTCCTCTGATGAGACCTCGAGAATAGTTTAATCTCGTCGAGATCATATTATTTTTAGAGACTTCGCAAGGCGGGTAGCCGAGACGGAGGAATTTTTCAGCAGAAAAATATCCGTGCTCTAAAAACAATATGTCGAGTAAGAGATTAAACTGGTAGAAACCCGCTCATATGGGCGGTTTTTTGTATTTATGCACAGCTGTGGATAACCAAGTGGTGGAATAGTGGGAAGGAGTGGTATATAATTGCAATTAAGTGGGAAGAAGTGGGAGATAGATTTTTAAAGAAAATCATTTATGTTAATTGGCGAATACACACATAGCATAGACGACAAAAACAGACTCTCTCTTCCTGCCAAATTTCGACAAGAGCTTGGTAAAAAAATCGTAGTCACTCAAGGTTTGGATAATTGTCTCTGGATTTTCAAAGGTATTGAGTGGAAAAAGATTGAAGAAAAACTAAATCAATCTTCTATCGGTCAAGCAGACAATCGAAGTTTCAATCGTTTGATGTTTTCTTCGGCGGTGGAGGCAGAGGTGGACTCCATTGGTCGGGTACTTATCCCAGAGTTTCTCCGCGACAGAGCAAATCTAAAAAGCAAAGTCGTAGTCATAGGAGTTTCCAGTCGTGTAGAGATTTGGAACGAGAAAGTCTGGAGTGAGTACAAAAAAGCAGTGGACAAACAGGCCGATACTTTGGCAGAGAAACTAGGCCAAGTCGGGGTGCTGTAAGTTCAAAGTATAAAGTTATCAAGTGTAAAGAAAATGCAAAAATACTTTATAACTTTCTACTTGATAACTTGATAACTTCCATGGTTGTTCATAAGTCAGTTCTTTTACATGAAGCTATAGACAAACTAGACATCAAAAACGGCGACATTTTTGTTGATGGAACACTTGGTGGTGGAGGACACAGTGAAGAAGTGGCAAAAAGATTTGGCAAAAATGTAAATATAATTGCCATTGACCTCGATCTTGATGCAATAGAAAGGTCAAAAAAAAGGCTTAACAATCTTGATCCAGATGTTCACTACGTACAGGGAAGTTTCCGAGATATTGATCAAATCTGTGCAACACTCGGTGTTAAACAAGTAGATAGAATTCTTTTAGACATTGGCCTTTCTTCAAATCAGTTTGAAGATTCTGGACGAGGATTTTCTTTTCAAAAAGATGAACCGCTAAACATGTCTTTTGGTTCGACAGGCTCACCACAAACAAAGTTTACAGCTAGGGAGATTGTCAATGAATGGGATGAGGAAAACATAGAAGCCATTTTAAAAGGTTACGGCGAGGAACAGTTTAGTTGGAAGATTGCTAAAGCTATTGAGGCAAGGAGAAAAGAAAAACCTATTGAAACCACTTTTGAACTAGTAGAGATAATAAAAATCGCAACACCAAAATGGTATCACACACGTCGGATTCATCCAGCCACAAAAACATTTCAAGCCTTGCGAATTGCGGTCAATGATGAGCTGGAAAGTTTGAAAGATGGATTAAAACACGGTTTTGAAGTCTTAAAACCACATGGTCGTCTAGCAATCATATCATTTCATAGTTTGGAAGACAGGATAGTTAAACAATTTTTTAAAGACAAAGAAGATAAAGATTTAGGTAAGAGGATCACAAAGAAACCAATTATACCGACAGATGAAGAAATAAAAGAAAATCCTCGATCACGAAGCGCGAAACTGAGAATTTTTGAAAAAAATTAAAATGGTAGAAAAAGTATTACAACTTCATAGAGAAAAAACAATATTTTGGAGTTTGCTCGGAATTTTAGTCATTTCCGCCTTTTTTTACATGTATTTTATAAATACAACAGTGCACAATATAGTCGTCAGACAAAACTTAGAGAGTGAGGCTTCCACACTTACACTAGCTCTAGGAAATCAAGAATTTCAATATATAAAAGCTCGCAATAGCGTTACTCTTCAGCTGGCTTATTCACTTGGTTTCAAGGATGTCAGAGAAAAATCTTTTGTCGTTCAGAAACCACTTCCTCAAGTTTCATATTTAGTTCGCTAATTCTCATCTCAAATCCCATAAAAATATGATATGATAAAAGTCTCGGGCGACCGGGATTTTTAGGTCATGAAATTTACTCACACTAGCAGAATCCGATTACTTTCCATCTCTATTTTTGTCTTTGCTGTTTTACTTATGGCTCGACTCTACATGTTGCAGATAGTTGAACATGATTCTTTCATTGATCAGGCTGACAAACAGTATTCCTATACCACAGAAAATCTTTTTACTAGAGGTACTATATTTTTCAAAAACAAAGATGGTAGTCTCGTTTCGGCAGCAACACTCCAGTCTGGTTTTGTTGTGGCTGTAAACCCAAAAATTTTAAAAGATCCCGAAAATGTTTATCAAAAATTAAACGAGATTTTACCTACTGATTACGACAGTTTCATAAGTAAAGCCACAAAACCAAATGATCCATACGAGGAAATTGATCAACACATCGATAGTGAAACTGGTCAAAAAATAAACGACCTAAAAATTACTGGTTTGCAAGCATACAAGGAACGCTGGAGATTTTACCCGGGAGGCAATATCGCTTCGCACACCATAGGTATTCTTGGTTATAAAGGTGACGAATACGCTGGGCGTTATGGACTTGAAAGACAATATGAAACTGAACTTGAGAGAAAGGATGGAACTTATACAAACTTTTTTGCTCAGATTTTTTCTGGCATAAAAAATGCCGCAACTGGCGCCAAAGATGAGGCTGATGTTATTACTACCATAGAGCCAACAGTAGAGTCGTATCTAGAAACAGTTTTGGCAAGTACGACGGAGAAATGGGATTCTGATACTACTGGTGGAATAATAATGAACCCAATGACTGGAGAAATTTATGCGATGGAAGTTAACCCGACTTTTAATCCAAATCATCCAGAGCTTGAAAAAAATTCGTCGATTTTTTCAAATCCTCTCGTCGAAAATCGCTACGAAATGGGTTCGGTTATAAAACCTTTGACTATTGCTTCTGGTATTGACGCTGGGGTGATCACGGCTAAAACAACTTATTATGATAAGGGATACGTTATGATAAGTGGAAAGAAAGTTTCCAACTTTGATAGCAAAGAGCGAGGTATGGTCAACATGCAAGATGTACTGTCACAATCACTAAACGTTGGGGCAGCTTACGTCGAGAGTTTGCTTGGCAATAAACGTTTCTCAGATTATTTTTATAGTTTTGGTATTGGTGAAAAAACAGGCATTGATTTACCAAACGAAGGACGAAATCTTACAGACAACTTGAAAAGTAATGTTGATGTTGATCTGGCCACTGCCGCTTTCGGACAGGGTATTGCTCTGACACCTATATCTGCTATTCGTGCTTTGTCTGCTGTGGCAAACGGTGGATTTTTAGTTACACCTCATGTTGTCAAAACACTAGATTATAAAATTGGTATTTCAAAAGATACCCCGATTGTTTCTGGTGCTCGAGTGATAAAGCCTGAAACCTCCGGCGAAGTTTCTCGCATGATGGTTTATAGTGTTGACAATGTTTTATCTGGCGGGACTTTGAAAATTCCAAACTATTCTGTGGCGGCAAAAACAGGTACAGCACAAATAGCAAAACCGGGAGGGGGAGGATATTACGATGATCAATTTCTTCACTCTTTTGTTGGATTTTTCCCAGCATACAACCCAAAGTTTATTATTTTCTTGTACACTATAAATCCAAAAGGTGCGCAGTTCGGTTCGGAGACACTGACTCATCCTTTTATGGATTTGGTAAATTTTCTGATCAATTACTACGAAGTCCCCCCAGATCGTTGAAATTAGTTCGTCTGCCCGAAAAACATGGATTATCTAAAAAAATTAACAAAAAAGATTTTTCAATATGAGGCACAGCTTGTGCTTCGAAAATATAAACCAAAAATTATTGCTGTTATTGGTAGTGTTGGTAAAACATTAACAAAAGAGGCGATATACTTAGCTCTATCAAAAAAATTTTTCGTGCGTAAAAGTGAAAAAAGTTTTACCACTGAACTTGGCATCCCCTTAACAATTATTGGTTGTCCTCAAGGTGTTGGCAGTATTTTGCAATGGGCAAAAAACATTTTATTTGCAGTTAGACTTCTTTTATTCAAGGCAAATTATCCGGAATGGCTTATTCTTGAAATAGACGCTGATAAGCCGGGAGACTTGGAGAGTTTGTCTCCATGGTTTCGTCCAGATATTTTAGTAATTACTGCTATCGGCGAAGTTCCGTCTCATATTGAATCTTTTTCAGATATTGAAAATTTACTTTCAGAAAAAAGGCAGATCATAAATTCTATAAAAAGTGACGGAAAAATAATTTACAACACTGACGATAGCGTGACAAGAAAACTTTTGGATGGAGTAAATCAAGTCAAAATTTCTTGCGGTGTCAGTAGCGACTGCAATGTTTCAGGTTCAAGTTTCACATTGTTATACAGCACAGAAAAATCAGAGCACATTCCTACTGGAATGTCTTTTGAAATTTTATATGATTCAAAAAAATATCTTACTAACCTTTTTCAAACTATTGGTATTCAAAATGAATATGCATGTCTTATAGCTTTTGCTGTCGGCCTAGAGTTTGGTCTAAAACCTAGCGAGATAATTACGTCTCTTAATAAATATACATCTTTGCCTGGAAGAATGAATATTATTTCTGGCATAAAAAATACTGTCATTATTGATGATTCGTATAACTCATCACCAATAGCTATGTCACAAGCGCTTGATGTTTTCTTTAGTATCAAGACCTCTGGAAGAAAAATTGTTGTTTTGGGGGATATGCTCGAGCTCGGTAAATATTCTGCCGAGGAGCATAGAAAATTAGCCATTTTATTAAAAGATTCAATGGATAAAATAATATGCGTCGGTTTACGTATGAGAAAAGTTTCTGAAGAACTTTTAAAAATTGGTTGGAATGAATCAGATGTAATATCTGTTGATACAGCCAACGAAGCAGTGGGGGAACTCCAGAAATTAATTAAAGAAGGTGATGTTGTCTTGATAAAAGGCTCTCAAGCAATGCGTATGGAAAAAGTGGTTCTCGAAATCATGCGTCATCCAGAGGATAAGAAAAAACTTTTGGTTAGACAAGAAAAAGAGTGGTTGGAAAGATGATGTGACCTTACCGGGAATCGAACCCGGGTTTGAGCCTTGAGAAGGCTCCGTCCTAGCCGCTAGACGATAAGGCCAAATATAGACAAGATACTTCGGCCCGAAGACCTCAGTATTTCCTCACCTCCGTTCGTCAAAAACTATAGCATTTTTTGACAAAAAATCAAAAAATAAATTGTAGGTATTTGTTTATGAAACTGTTATGGTACTATTATCTATAATGAACATCTTTGATTCTTTCAAGTTTGCTTTTAACGGTCTTCAAACAGTCTGGAAAGAAGAAAGAAATTTTCGTCTTGGTGTTTTTATATCAATCATCGTTGTTGCAGTAATTATTTATTTTAAATTTTCTTTTGTTGAGTCAGCTTTTTGTATTATTGCTATGACTATGGTTTTGAGTGCGGAAATTGTAAATACAGCTGTTGAAGATATTTGTAACAAAATAGAACCAAATCAAGACCCTATGATTGCAAAAATAAAAGATATTTCTAGCAGTCTCGCGCTGGTCAGTGTGATCGGTGCTTTTATTATCGCTGTTTTAGTTTTCTACAATCACTTTTTGTAAAAACGAAACCCGTCGAAGCTAGCCATGCTAGTCATCGACGGGGCAGATGTCCTCGTGGGCCTCTTTGGAGCGATTTTCGCACTCCAAGAGAAGCAGACGAAGTTTGTTTCTTTCTCGAACGAGACGTTTCTGTCTCGCTCGTGCGCCGGCCTTCCCGAGACGTCGCAATGTCTCGACGTCCGAGGCGAGCTTGGCGCGCGTAACCTCAACTGGCATGGTTCTCATAACCACACCTCCTTCTGCCCTCCATTATACTACCTTTGACATGTATTGTCAATAGACTTATCCACACTTATTTGTATATGAAAAAAGAGGTCATCCACGTGGCTGTACGTGTAGATGACCTCTTTTGCGTGTGACGGGTGGGTTCATGATCTGCTCCTGTTAAGTTTCTGGAGAATGTCCAGAACCTTTTTTCTTTTCTCACCGACTTCATCGCCAGTGTATCCAGCACTTTTCACCGCGATGGTAAGAATGTTCGTCAGATTACACTGTCTCCAGGCTTCGTCGTCATAGAGCTCGATCATGTCCGTGGCGATCCCTTCGGCAGTCTTCCTCGTGATGCTGATTTTGACCACGACCGCACCTCCTTTCTAGCCGTATTATAATTTAACTTAAAATTTCGTCAACTACGCTTTTAACAACATCTCCATCCGCTTTTCCTTTCAAATCTTTCATTAGTGAACCCATGAGCTGACCCGCTTTTGATTTATCAGTCACATTCATCTCTGTCATTTTTGCTTTTGCTACAGTCACCACGTCTTCTCGTGACATCATTGCGGGTAGATATGTCTCAAGTATTGAAAGTTCGGCTCCTTCAGCGTCAGCCAAGTCTTTCCGTCCACCTTTTGTAAACTGTAGGATGGAATCTTTTCTCTGTTTAACAGCTCGTCGTATGACGTTTAGAGCTTCTTCATCTGAAAGTTCATCTGTCGGCATTCTTTTTAGACTAACAAGTTCGTTTGTAAAAGCGGCAACAAGCCCTTTGACAACTCCGAGTTTAACTTGGTCTTTTGCCTTCATTGCTTCCTTTATTTGATTCTTGATTTGTGACTGGATTGACATAAAAATAATTTTATAATTTTTGAATTTTTAATTTTATAAATAAATCTTAATTTCTAATGTTTAAAAATTACAAAATTAAGAATTAAAAATTAGCCCTGTAACATTACCATATTCTTTGTTATTTTGGTAGAATGTTTAGATGGATGGAATCACAATTTTGTTAGTAATAATCGCTCTAGGTGTTGGGGCTTTTTTGGCATATATTTTTCGACCACAACAAAAACAGATAAATGATGATACTGGTCTGAAACTTATTCTCCAACAAATAAACGAGCTCAATCGTGTTGTTGATACAAAAATCGGCGAGAGTACAAAACAAATGAATGACTCTGTTAGGCATCAGCTCGGTGAGTCGGCAAACCTTATTAGAGAAGTGACAAAGGGACTGACCAAACTCGATGAAACAAACCGTCAGGTGGTTTCTTTTGCAGACCAGCTTCAGAATTTACAGGATATTTTGAAAAATCCAAAACAGCGAGGGATTTTGGGCGAGTACTATCTCGAAACACTTTTGAAAAATGTTTTGGCGCCGAGTCAGTATCAAATGCAGTATGCCTTTAAAAATGGCGAGATTGTTGACTGCGTTGTTTTTGTAAAAGATAAAATAATTCCGATTGACTCAAAGTTTTCTCTGGAAAATTATAATAGAATGATAGAGACAAGTGACACGACAGAAAAAGCTCGACTTGAAAAACTTTTTGTAAACGATTTGAAATTGCGTATTACAGAAACAGCAAAATATATTCGTCCAGAAGAGGGAACAATGGAGTTTGCTTTCATGTTTATTCCGCATGAAGCTATTTATTACGACTTACTAATAAACAAAATCGGCGGAGTTGCGGAGGATAACGAAAATCTTATTCAGCGTGCGGCAGGGAAATATAAAGTGATCATTGTTTCGCCGACATCCTTCCTCGCATATTTGCAAACGGTCTTGCAGGGACTTAAGGCAATGCAGATAGAAGAAAAAACAAAAGAAATTCAGAAAAATGTTGGAAACTTAATGACCCATCTCAAGAGCTATGAAGAGTACCACTCAAAACTTGGCAACTCACTTTCGACGGTTGTGAATCATTTTAACAATGGAAGTAAAGAATTTAAAAAAATAGATAAGGACATCGTGCGCATAACAGGGGATTCAGTTGGTTTTGAAACAACCCTTATCGATAAGCCAGATAACGAGGAATAGCCACTATATCGTTTTTACTTGCCAATTTAGGCCATTTTTGCTATATTCTTAGGACTTAAATATATGAACGAATTTGCAGTTATAGCTACGGGTGGCAAGCAATACAAAGTCTCTCCAGGGGACTCCCTTAAAATTGAGAAAATCAAAGGTGATTTCAAGGTAGGAGACAAGATTGTTTTTGACAAAGTCATGCTTGTTGAAGATGGCAAAGATACTACTATTGGCACACCTTATATTGCCAAGGCTTCTGTCGAGGCTACTCTTTCAGAAATCGGCCGAAACGCTACTATTGAGGTTGTTAAATACAAACAGAAGTCACGATATTATAAGAAGAATGGACATCGACAACCTTTTTTCAAAGTGAAGATAGTCGGAATTAAATAAAGAATTAGGCGCTCCCTAATTGTAAAATAGTGGAGCGCCTTTTCTTATGCATGCCATTGCTCATGATGATGTTCTTTACTTGCTAGAAACATATACATGAATCTGGCTTGTTCTTCTGTGAATCCAGCGCTTTTTGCGTTTAGCAGGAAGTGTTCCCACTTAGCATTTTCAAACTTTTCTCTCCGTCTTTTCTCGAGTTCTTCATAAAGACCCATGGTCCACCTCTCCATGCAGAGATTATCACACTATTGTCTGTTTTTCAAAGCGTTTTTGATTGTGTCAGAGTCAGAGTATTCGAGTTCTGTGCCAGTTGAAAGTCCACGACCTAGAGTTGATATTTTTATTTTATTTTTTTCAGCGAGAGGCTTTAAAATTTCAGAGAGATAGGTCAAGGTGTTTTCGCCTTCGGGATTGTAGTTTAGAGCAATTATTATTTCTGACAAATTATCTTTTGTTCTTTTTTCGACTAAATCCAACAAATCTTTTTGACGAATGCGTTTCTCTGGATTTTTCTCAAGGATAGGGACTGTTCCACCGAGAATAAAATAGTAACCGTTATAAAACTTTGTTTTCTCAATATTTTCAAAATCAACATCGTGAGATACGATCATCAAAGTTTTCTTGTCGCGACTACTATCACGACAGACTGGACAGGACTTACTGGTGCCGTTTGCAAAAAAGCGAAAGCACGTGTCGCATGAGTGAACGGTTCCACGGACTTCACTTATCAGTTTCGAGAGATCGTTTGCATAGGCTGGATTTCGATTTAGTAAAAAATAGACAAATCGCTTGGCCTGTCTCGGCCCTATGCCCGGAAATTCTTTGAAGAGTTCTATGAGTTTCTGTGTATTGTCCATGTGAATAAAATTTTTAATTTTTAATTTAAAATTTTTAAACAATTTTCAATGAATCAATTTTAAAAATTAAATCATTATTCATTTTTTATAAATTAAAAATTATAAATTAAAAATTATGATTTTTGTAATCAAAAATCAGTGAACTCTCGTTCTGCTCCGCCGTGACTGGACTTGTCTATCGACTGAAACGTAGCTTTTTTCTCATTGAAAAATAGTTCAACTTTTCCTGTCTCACCGTTTCGGTGTTTTTCTATCAAAATTTCAGCGATGTTTGTTTTTTCTGATTCATCTTTGTATTTGTCTTCACGGTGAATGAACCAAACAAGATCGGCATCCTGCTCAATAGATCCAGAGTCTCGCAAGTCGGAGAGACGAGGACGTCCACCACGTTGTTCCACTGCACGTGAGAGCTGTGATAGAGCAAGAACAGGGATATCTAGTTCACGTGCAAGGTTTTTAAGCGATCTTGAGATTTCTGTCACTTGCTGAACCAAGTTATCACTTTTTGTTTGTGTTGGAACCATGAGCTGGAGGTAGTCAACAATGATAAGTCCCAAACCTTTTTCACTTTTCAGCCTTCGCGCGACAGATCTCATTCTCAAAATATTGTTTCCTGGTTGGTCGTCAATATATATCGGTGCTTTGTTTAGTTTGTCCAGTGCTGTTCGTATCGCCTCAAAATCGTCTTGTCGAGAAAGTTTTCCTGTTCGCAGTTTCCATGCGTCAACGTTTGCTTGTGCGGCAAGCATTCTATCAACCAGTTGTTGTGAAGACATTTCCAGAGAAAAAATTCCAACAGAAACGTTGTGATCAACAGCTGCTTGCCGAGCGATGTCGAGGGCCAGTGATGTCTTTCCCATACTTGGACGTGCGGCTAGGATAATGAGGTCGGACTTTTGAAGACCTGAAGTTTTATTATCAATATCAATAAAACCAGTTGGAATT
>JAHFOB010000014.1 GCA_023267045.1 Candidatus Zambryskiibacteriota bacterium | reverse complement strand
CAATATTCCAAAGTTTTGGAAAACAAAACCAACTTTTTCAAGATTGAAATTATCTTCGTATTTAACTGTACCGCTTGTCGCTTGATCAAGCCCTGAAATTATTCTCAGTAAAGTGGATTTGCCACATCCAGAAGGACCGAGCAAAACCAAAAACTCTCCTTCGTGTATAGTCAGGTTTAGATCGTAAAATGCTTCGGTGCGCCTATGACCACCTTCTTGCGGAAATTTCTTTGATAAATTTTTAACTGTTATAACAGGCTTCATCATTTTATTGTTCTGTTAGGCGATGACTTTTTTCTAGAAGTGGAAGCCAAACGAATTTGTTTATAGCAAAAATAAATGAGAGGAAAATAAGTACTCCAAGTATTGTCATTGAAAAGTTTGTGCCAAATTTATTGAAAAATGGTCCAAGACCTGTTTGTGTGCCTAGAAGTAGCTCTGTTGCAATCAGTGCCTCCCATCCATCACCGAGGCCGATTATTGCTCCAGTGACAAGACCTGGCATAGTGACAGGTAGTAGATAATAGGCAATATAGTTAAAACCTTTGACTTTGTATATAGTCACCGCTTCGTGCCAACTTCCATCAACTTGTTTGAGGGAACTAACTATTGAAAATATAATCGGCCAGATAACAGTGATGGTTAGGAAAAATATAATTGTCGTTTCTGATTTGCCGAGATAATGAACGGCCATAGGTAGTATGGTAAATGTCGGTAAACTTTGTAGAACATCAAAAACAGCTAGAGTTATACCTTCTGTTTTACCCCTGACTAAAACTACGACCAATATCCAAGAAATAATAGTGGCTATTACAAACGCAACTGCTAGTCTCCATGTCGATATTAATAGGTCTAGAAAAGCTGTCTGGAGAGGTATGTGAGTTGTTATAGACAAAAACAAAAGTCCAACAATAGGTAATATCAAAATAGCAAAAGCGACAAGAAGATGTGAAATAGAACGGTTTGGGTAGAATTGATGATACGCTCGCATTACTCTAATATTTTAGTACATTCATGACTTCTTCGACAGAATTATTTATTTGATTTGTAGAAAAAGTACAGAGCTAGAGGTGCTGCCCAGTTAGCTGAACGCTCTATGAAATCGAGCCATCCTACACCAACTAAAGGTCTGACCAAAGCTGTCCAAAATCCCCATGCTGCCGCCCATAACAAAACTGGACGAATCGGTTTGAAAAGGACGATTGCTGCGACGACAATATCGAGTACGCCGATCAAAACAATAAGTGTGGTAGCAGTTGCCTGATCGACGTGGATTAACTGAACAATCCATTTTATCCAATCAGCTTTTTTGCCAATACCGAGCAAACCATGACCCAAAAACTCTCCAGCCACTCCAACTCGGAGTAACCATTCTATTTTCTTGTCATTTGTCATATTGATTTTTTTAATAGTTAACTTACAAGTTAATTATACCATGCCGGTTTTGGTGTATAATAGTAAGGAGGGTATAACTATGGATAACATAAAAAAAACAATCATCATCGGAGTTCTAGCAGTTCTTGTTATTTTCGGTGTTTATTTTTATTCTTATAAACAAAGTGCTCCAAGGGAAACAAATAATTTTGTTGGTGCGGTAAATTATAAAGATGCGACATATATTATAGAAGGGCAAAAAGTTGCTTTGAAAAATGGAATAGCGGAGACAGAATCTGCCCCGGGTTCATCATCGAAAATAGTCACACGTTATTTTGGCAATGAAACTACAGCTGATTTTGATGGAGATGGTAGGGAAGACATTGCTTTTCTTTTGACACAGGACACGGGTGGTAGTGGCACATTTTATTATGTTGTTGCGGCGCTCAATACTAAAAATGGATATGTCGGTTCCAAAGCTCTGTTTATTGGTGACAGAATTTCTCCACAGGTAACTGAAAAAGGTAGTGGAAATGGAATTATTGTGAATTATGCTGATCGTGCTCCAGGCGAAAGTTTTGCTGTAAAACCTTCTATCGGGAAAAGTTTGAGACTAGTTTTTGATGTTGGTGAGATGCAGTTCGGTGAAATTGCTCCAGAATAATTCTCCAGGTTATTTTAAAGCCATTAGTGCGTTTATATAGTGTGTAGCTACTCCACCAAAACTTTTATCTTTTGAAAAAGATTTTTGGAGTAGGTTTAGTTGTTTGCTGTAATACGAGTGAGTTGTGTTGTGAAATGTAATATATGGGGGGTTAACATCTCCAGTTTCTTGAGCCAAAACAACTTTAGTTTTGTGTTTATTGGCAGAAGTTATTTCATCTTTTGAGACCTCTATAGAACCATCGTTTCCTAGACTCCAGTTTCTGTACGACATAACAATTATTTTACTACCTTCTCTTTTGTCTAGAATAGTGAGCAAATGATCTACAGCAAATCCTGTTTTGCCCGCGTAAGAAAATTCAGAGGTTTCGTTATTTGTTCCATCATAAAACTCTGGGATAACTACTGATAGCGACAAATCACTGCCGTTTAGAAAAGCAACACTCTGATCAACCAAGTTCAGAAAATTAGTTAAAACAGCGATCTTATTATTTTTATAAGAATCTAACAAATACGGCTCTATATCGTATTGAAAACCACGAAATTTCTCCGCGTGGGTTTTATTGAATTCTCTAGCGTAGTCTATTGTGACAAATGCTTTGTAAGTATTGCCGTTTTCCGCCCAGTTTCTCCAGCCACCTTCGGCGTCAACTTTTATATCGTTTGCATTAGCTTTTTTTATAAAATCAGAAATTATTTTATCAAATTGAGTTTTCTTTTTGTCTTTTTCTTCTCCTGGAGGCATGACATAAATATCCAGAAAACTATCTATAGAAAGATAAATATTTTTAATACCGTTTTTCTTTGCTCCAGATATTATTGAATCCATGTATTTTGTTGTTATATCAAGTGTTGGTGTCCAAAGCCAAGTGCCGTTTTCACTTCCGTATGTTTTTGTGCCAGTGTTGATACTCACGACGCTTATTACATTTGCCAACTGACTTTCTCTTGGAGCGAAGCTTATATTCTTGAATTTTGGGTCAGATATCACAGCATTTGGAGTGATATGTTCGTCTGAATAAAGAGTTGGATAAACAGTCTTGCTAGATTTATCGACGAATCCGAAACGAACGACGCTTTCTCTTTTTGTTCCAAGATATAACAAAATAGACACAGATCCGAGGAAAACGATTGAAAATATAACCATTTTTCTCTGAAAATTAGATTCAATCTTTATTTTTCTGGCTAGTTTGTTTTTATTATCCATTTTTTTATATCATCAAATGTTCCGTTTACTTTTTTATTTGGGTTGAATATGTTTTGTGGGTCAAATATATTTTTCGTTTCTTTGAACAGTTCTGTTATTTGCTCGCCAAATTGTTGTATTAGATATGGTGTGCGGATTATTCCGTCATTGTGCTCAGCTGAGTTTGAACCCTTGAACTCTTTTATCAAATCATAAACTTTTTTTGACAGCTCGAGAATGACATCTCCAGAAAGAGGGGAGTCAAGATCCATAAGAGGAATGATATGGAAGTTTCCATTGCCTAGATGTCCTTGAACCGTGTAATCCAGTTTGTATTCGTCTATCAGAGTTTTTATTTTTGGTAAAAATTTTGGTAGATATTCTGGTTTGACGATGAGGTCATCAATAAATGGTGCCGTTCGTTTGCCATGAACATGTTTTCGAAGGAGATTAAAACTCTCATGACGAATATCCCAATATTTTTCTGCTTCGCCACTGTTTCTGGCGATATGCATTTTGAAATGAAAATCTTTTATATGATCTCTAACATCAACTAGCTTTGCTTTAACTTCATCTGCATTTTCCCCTGTAAATTCGATCATTAAAATAAGTTTCGGTACTCCACCAGTTACGATCATAAAAGTTTCTGGTATAAATTGAAAACTAAGTCGTAGAGCTCCCCAAAATCCAAGTTGTTTGAAAAAATCAAAAAAGAATTTAACGGCTAAAATCATACTTTTGTCGTCATAAGTCTCAAGACTTTCGGGTTTATAAGGTAGGATTCTAGTTACGAGCTGGCTAACTTTGTCCAGGGAGGGGAGAAATACAACTAATAGATTTGAATATTTTGGAACCGGCACAAGACTCCAAGTGATTTCAGTTATGATACCAAGTGTTCCTTGAGAACCGACGATTAAGCGACAAAGGTCAAAAGTCTGTTTCTCTTTGTTGTAGACATTCCAGAGATAATATCCTGATGAGTTTTTTGAAACATCTGGTTTGCTTTTCATTATAACGTCATAGTTTTGGTCAATTAAATCAAAAAGTTTTTTGTATAAATTTCCTTCAAAATTATTTTCAGACACTTTCTGTTCCAACTGCATTTTTGTCATTGGTTCAACTACGTATTCATTACCATCAGAAAAAACTACCTTTAGTTTTTTGATATAGTTTTCCACTTTGCCATATTTCACACTTTTTTCTCCACCGCTGTTGTTTGCCACCATTCCTCCGACGGCACAGATTTCTCGTGAAGCGGTATAAGCAGGCATCATCTTGCCAATTTTTCGAGTTTCTTTATCGAAATCTCTATAAAAACATCCAGGTTCTACCACTGCATATTCTGGATTTACTTTTATAATTTTGTTCATGTACTTAGTGAAATCCATTATGACGGACTGATTTAAAGGTCCGCCCGTCATATCTGTACCAGCAGAACGAGCAGTTATAGAAAGTGTTGGATTTTCTTTTTTATTTTCATTTAACCAACGAACAGCAGTTTGTACATCTTTAGTATTTTTTGGAAACAAAACAATTTCTGGTTTTATTTCAAACAAACTTGCGTCTCTTGAATAAATTTTTAGAGTTTTCTCATTTGTGTCTATATCTCCACTAAAGTTTTTTCGCAAGTCATCCAGAATTTTTTTATCTATCATTTATATAGTGTATCAAATTTTTATTTGACAGACATCTTTTTTGGGTAGATAATAAAAAACGGTCAGTTCTTCATTAGGAGGTTAGATATGCCGTATTTGGGTCCTCACAAGCTTGCCACTGCAGTTGCTCGAAATTTCAAAAATGCCATGACTGATCCACGCCATGGAGACATGGCAGATCAAGCAGCGTATTCGTACACTGAAGTTGACGAGCGAGTCGCCGACATTCGGCGGGCTGACAAACGAGAAAACCCAAAAGACGAACCAGAAGCGTTCACAAAAAGAAAGGAACTTGGAATTCAAGAGGTCTGCACAAACTGTGCTGGAGAAATTTCAAAAGCTCGGCGCATGGCTCTTCCGTACACCATGATCTGTAAGGAGTGTAAGGAAATGTGCGACTCGTAGACGGTGAACTAGTTCTTTCCGCAACACCTCATCCCACCTTACAGGTGCAGTACACCTTTCACATTCTGGTTACAGAATGTTCAAGGTCTTGCAGTCGGGTCCCCAAACCCCGACCTCACCGTCTCCGCCGTGACTTCCCAGCCACGGCAACTATGTTCTTTAGACAATTTAGTAATAAAGAAAAGCCCCTCGTCATTCGCCGTCGTGTATATCGTCGTCGTAGTCGTTGGGCTCTTTTCTTTTTAAAAATTTAAATCAAAGTGATATAATTCTTATATGGCTAAAGGAGACGGGCACAGAAAAGAAAAAAAGAAACCAAAGAAAGTTAAATAATAATGATACTTCTTATTTTATCATTCGTAGCTGGTGTTTTGACTGTGCTTGCACCTTGCACATTGCCCCTACTTCCAGTTATTGTGGGCAGTTCTCTTTCTGGTGTGCCAAGTAGAAAAAAAGTTTTCACTGTAACTTTTTCTCTGGGTGTCTCAATTATCGTTTTTACTTTTTTACTTAAAGTCAGTAGTGTTTTTATTTCTGTGCCTCAAGCGACATGGGGGGTTATTTCTGGAATTATAATAATTTTATTTGGTTTGACTTCTCTTTTTCCGGGATTATGGGAGTCTTTGCCTTTTGTAAATAAATTAAACAGAGATTCAAACGAGTTACTCGCGACTGGTTATAAAAAAGAAAATTTCTGGGGCAATGTAATTATTGGTCTCTCTTTAGGTCCAGTTTTTTCTTCATGCAGTCCAACCTATTTTGTTATATTGGCCACAGTTTTGCCACAATCTCTCGCTTTCGGGCTCATAGATCTTTTTGTTTACGCTTTAGGACTTTCTTTAGCTCTCATTTCAATTTCTTTTGCTGGGCAGAAAATAATTTCACATCTTGGCGGCATTTCTGATACCCACGGTTATTTCAGACGAACTCTCGGAGTAATTTTTATTTTGCTTGGAATTCTGATTATTTTTGGAATTGATAAAAAAATAGAAGTGAGATTACTTTCTGTCGGTTTGTTTGATATAACAAAAGTAGAACAGTCTTTACTTAAACTAAATGATTCAAAATCGAAAACGGTGTTAGATAATTCAACAGAGGCACTAGCCACTTCCTCAACAAAAACTATTATCAAAAAAAGCCATGGACCAAAAGCACCCGAAATCGTAAATCCAAGTGGCTTTATAAATACAGGCGGAGAACCTATTACTATAGGTCAGTTCAAAGGCAAAAAGGTAGTGCTTCTAGATATTTGGACTTACAGTTGTATAAATTGCCAGAGAACTTTACCTTATGTTGAGAGTTGGTATGAAAAATACAAAGACATGGGTTTGGTTGTTATTGGACTACACACACCAGAATTTGCTTTTGAAAAAGTGAAATTAAATGTCGAGGATGCTACAAAAAGATTTGGTCTAACCTATCCAATAGTCATGGACAACGACTATTCTACGTGGACGGCTTTTGGTAATCAGTATTGGCCTAGAAAATATCTTATAAATGAAGATGGGGAGATTATTTATGACCACATAGGGGAGGGGAATTATGACGAGACAGAGAAAGCTATACAAAATGCTCTTTCAGAATTGAATGGAAAGGAAGTAATTGTAAATATTACAGAGCCAAAAAATACCATATCGGTTGAACCAGAAAAAGTCGCAAGCCCAGAGACTTATTTTGGGGCAAGTAGAAATGAATATCTTGGTAACGGAAAACGGGGGACTGCTGGCGAGCAAAAACTTACTTTACCGACAGTGATGTTTTCTAATCTGGCTTATCTGGATGGAAGTTGGTATTTTTCTTCTGAATATGCGACAACTCAAACTTCGGCCAAAATAGTTTTCAAATATAATGCCAAAAATGTCTACATGGTTGCTAGTTCAGATCAAGGCATGAATGTAACGGTATTAAAAGACGGTAAATTTGAAAAAACATTGTTTATAAAAGGTAATCAACTCTACAGCCTTATTGAAGGAAGTGATTATGGAGAGCATACACTCGAAATAGATATTCCCAGTGCTGGGCTAAACGCTTTCACATTTACTTTTGGATAAAATAGCTATTTTTGTTATAATCTATGATATGAAAAAAGTTCCAAAAACTTTAGAAGAAATAATAAAAGGCGGTAAACCTCTGCGAAATGTAAACGCAGAACATAGAATGCGTCTTAGTTCTCTAGACAAGTTTGCGGTCTGGATAACAGAAAATGTCGGCACGATGGGTTTTTTCCTCATCATTTTCTTCTGGACTCTAGTTTGGCTTGGTTGGAATGTTTTTACTCCGGCCGAATTTCACTTTGATCCATATCCAGCTTTTGTCTTTTGGTTGTTCATTTCTAACATGATCCAGCTCTTTTTGATGCCACTTGTTATGATAGGCCAAAATCTCCAAGGCAAACATGCCGAAGCCAGAGCTGAAGCTGATTTTGAAGTTAACACAAGATCTGAACAGGAAATCGAAGCCATCTTGATACATCTAGAAAATCAAAACGATTTGTTGCTAGAAATTCAGGAAAAAATAGACAAAAAATAAACCTATTTGTTTTCGGGGTGGTGATGTTTTATTTCATTTTCAATATTTATTATCTGGCCTTCTACTTTGTCGATAGTACTTTGTAGTTTTTTAATTTGTGATTCTTCAGTTTCTATCTCCACCTCTGTTTTTTCAGCTAGTTTTTTATCGCCCGAAAGCCCGGAAATAATCAGTCTATTTCCAATAAAAGCTGAAACGAATACACCAGTTACAAGCAAGATGATTGAACCTAGAATTATAGAGATTATGGCATTCATGTTTATATCATCAGCGATATGCCAAACCCCCCGCCAGAAAAGAATAACCCCAACCCCGCCCAAGAATGCGTATAAAAGTGGCTTGTGTGATAGCCTTCCACGCGTTTTGTCCTCAAGTTTGTCAAAAAAGTCCCAGATTTTCTTTGTGGTCATGATATAATTATATTAGCATAATAAATATAAAAAAAGTAAATGAAACCAATAAGCGAAATGTCAAAAGAAGACATAGCGGACGTCAAAATGATTGTTCTTGATGTGGATGGGGTTTTAGTCCAGCGAGGTACCAAAATACAGCAGGTCGGCAACACCACAACACTTGAAACAAAAGTGATTGAACGAAAAGAAATCGGCCAAATCAAAGAACTTCATCAAAAAGGATTTTTGGTAAATATAAGTTCCGGGCGAGGACTCTATATGCTCCAGGAAATGTTCAGAGAGATTTTACCTTTTGTTAGTCTGACATATGAGAATGGAAGTAGTACTTGGTACAAAGGCAAAATATATCAGCATATAAATAGTTTTAAATA
Source organism: Candidatus Zambryskiibacteriota bacterium (assembly GCA_023267045.1). GTDB lineage: Bacteria > Patescibacteriota > Minisyncoccia > Phycocordibacterales > DATDWN01 > C7867-006. Next base: position 7,290 of record JAHFOB010000014.1, on the reverse strand, counting down.
TCTTCAAAATATTTTTCCAAAATTAAAAAAAGTGGAAAATGAAAAAATCAAAGGTTTTGAGCCGAAAGAATTTATCATCACAATCCATTGTACTGAACAAATTAAAGAAATTGAAGAAATAGTGGCCAAAGATAAAAAACTTTATACAGTTTGGAATGGGGAAGCCTACGATATTGGAGTTAAAGGGCGCCAAACCAAAGCTCTGGGATTGCGCAAGGTAATGAAAATTTTTAAATTAAACAAAGAAAACGTCATGGCTATGGGGGATAACTATAATGACACAGAGTTGTTAAATGAAAGTGGTCTGCCAGTATCGGCAGACCAAAGCAGAGCTGAGGGCAAGTTCTACATACCTTTGGAGGGTGAGTTCCTGCCAGCTGACAGCCTCATGCAGAAGGTTTTATCTCTGGTTGGTTAGGTATCCCCATACTATTTGTACACAAGTCAATATGCGTGATAAAATTTAGAGATGGATCCAATCACTACCAAGAGACCATGGGGGTCATTTACTCGTTTTACAAATAACGAGCCGAGTACGGTAAAACTACTTTATATAAATAAGGGCGAGGAGTTCAGTTTGCAGTATCACACACACAGAAAAGAGTTTTGGAAAATCATTTCAGGTAATCCAGAGATTGTTATAGGAGATAAGACAGAGAATCCGAAAGAGGGAGATGAATTTGTCATTATGCCGAACACAAATCACAGGATTTCTGCTCCGAAAGATGATGTGACCGTACTTGAAATATCTGAAGGTCAGTTTGATGAGGACGATATTGTACGAATAGAGGATAAATACAATAGAGTTTAATTTTTAAATGAGAAAAGTTTCTTCAAAATTAAAAAAGGTAAAGAAAGCCGGAGGTCTTCCGGTTGCGGTTGTAACTCTGAATGGTGGAGTTTGTCTGTTATTGCGTGTAAATAAAAAAACCGGCAGTTCACTCCACTTATCATGGAGCACTGACGGTATGAATTTTTCCAAAGATGATAGAGAAGTTTCGATTTATGTATCGGCAAAAAGAAAAGAAAAGATAAAAGATTGTAGTGATTTTTCTATATCATCTACACCAACTGGTTTTGTCATGACCTATATTAGGGTGGGGAAAACAAAAGAAAAAGACGTCATCGTCGTTAGTAAATCGACAGATTTGATGAATTGGAGAGTTCTGTCACAGTTACCAAAAGGTGATTCTACTAGAGCCACGATAGTTTACGACAAAACACAGAGTTCTTTTGTTTTGTATAGAGATGGGTTATTTGTAAAAGGTCAGAGTACAAAAAGTCTAGCTCTGTGGAAAGAAAAACCCTCACTCCTTTTTGCCGGTAGGCCAGGAATGTTTGATTATGAGAGAGTTTCTGTTGTAGCTTCTCTTCCAACAAAAGAGGGACTGCTTCTCATCTATGATTCTTCTGTAAAAAAAGATTCAAAAACTCTTCTCCAAATCGGTGGGGTACTTTTCCACGCAAATGATCCAAAAAGGGTAATCTGGCGTTCGGAAGTTCCCCTCTGGCAAGGTGTGGCAGAGCTAAAAAATGAAAGAGAAAATATTAGTCCAGTGGGGTTTGTACACTTCAATGAAATTTTTATGGTTTATTGGACAACTAAAAAAGGCGACTTAGTTTTGTCTACTTTTCCGGCTATTTTCAAAAGTGCAGATATTTACGAATATAATATTTTGGACAGGTTTGAGAAAAATCCAATAATTGAACCAAGAGCTAACCACGATTGGGAAGTTTTGGGTACATTCAATCCTGCTGTTTTTGAAGATGAAGGTAAGTTCCACCTTTTCTACAGAGCTCTTGGTAGTGACGGCATTTCTCGCATCGGTTATGCTCAAAGTAAAGACGGTATGCATTTTACTAGGAGATTAAATCATCCGATTTTTGAGCCAACTCATGGGATGGGATATCCAGACGCAAAAAAAGTCTCTGGTCCAGTTGGTTTTCACCCTGCCTACTATACTTCTGGCGGTGGTTGGGGAGGCTCTGAAGATCCAAGAACTGTAAAAATAGGTGATCATATTTACATGACATACGTCGCTTTTGAAGGTTGGGATTCTATGAGAATAGCCATAACTTCTATAAGCGTAGATGATTTTAGAGCTGGCAAATGGAAATGGAAAAAACCAAAACTAATTTCTGCTCCAGGAACATTTAGCAAAAACTGGGTTATGTTTCCAGAAAAGATTCACGGCAAGTTCGCTATACTTCATAGTATAACTCCAAATATATCAGTTGATTATATTGATAATATAGACACCTTTGAGGGTTATATAGATAGTCCTAGAAAATACGGTACTCAACCAGGAAGAATGGATAAATGGGATAACATTATGCGTGGCGCGGGGCCTCCTCCACTTAAAACTGATTTAGGTTGGTTACTTCTCTATCACGCTCATGATAATCGTGAACCACACAAATACAAACTCGGAGCAATGATTTTGGATAAAGACAATCCAACTAAAATTCTGTATCGTTCTGAACACCCAATACTTTCTCCAGACATGTATTACGAAAATGACGGCAAACCGGGCGTGGTATATGCTTCCGGTGCCGTTATAAAAGATAAAGACCTCCGAATATATTATGGTGGGGGTGATAGAGTTGTCTGCGTAGCAACAACTCCACTGAAAGAGTTTTTGGATTACATGGTTTCTGGTAGTCCAGGGTTGTATGAGTTAAAGAAGATCACTACAGTTTTGTAAAACGATGAAATTATTAAAAAAGATCAAAGCGATTGAAGTCAAAAGAACATTCGTACTTTCAGATTTTATGAGTTCAAAGAAAGACAAAAGAAAGCGGTCAAATTTTATTCCTGAAAAAGTTTTTCAAAAAAAACTTAGAGGTTCTCTTAAAAAAACATTAGCTTTAAAAGAATCTAGACTTGATAAAATAATTAAAGATGGATGGAAAAAGAGATTAGTAGCTTATAATAATACTGATTGGTATCTAGGAGAAGTAAATACGAATGAAGTTGGAGTTTGGAAAAGAGCGGGCGGTTTACCCCTGTCGTGGACAAACAGCTCTTTAGCTGAAACCGCAATGAAGGTAAAATACGCATTAGATCATGACCCAAAACTTCTCAAAAAAAGATCACGATATACTATTCCAAATATGATTAAAACGGGGGTAAATATAATTAAAAAAGAAAAATACTTATTGCCTATTATTTTTAAAAACGGAAGCGGTACTAATGGTCGGAGAGGTTTAAAGAAGCGAATGATGGGTGATATTGATGATGGATGTATGAGGTCTATAGCCTTTGCGGTATCAGGTGATATGAAATTTAAGGCATATATAGGAATGCCTAGGAAAAAATAATATGTTCGTCGTAAAACGCTCAAAACAAAATCCTATAATTGCACCGACAAGAGATCACTCTTTTGAGAGTTTCACTACTTTCAATGGCAGTCCCGTCGAAGTTGGAAGAAATATTCATTTATTGTATCGTGCACAGTCCACTCCGGAAAGATTTGAAAACAACAACTTTTCTCTTTCTACTATTGGCAAAGCTATAAGTAAAGATGGCATAACGTTCGACAAACGCGAACAATTTATTTACCCAGAGTATCCTTGGGAAAGATTTGGACTAGAGGATCCTAGAGTAACAAAAATTTCTAATAAGTATTTTATATTTTATACAGCACTATCGACATTTCCTTTTAGTGGAGACGGAATAAAAGTCGGCCTTGCCATAAGTAAGGACATGAAAAATATTTCAGAAAAACATCTAGTAACACCTTTTAATTCTAAGGCTATGGTTTTGTTTCCAGAGAAAATAAATGGCAAATACGTCGCCCTTCTTTCTGTCAACACAGATAGACCTCCTTCTAAAATAGCATTGGTAGAGTTCGATGAAATAGAAGATATGTGGGATCAAAAACGTTGGGATAAATGGTACAAAGATCTAGACAAACACACACTTTCTATACCAAAATCAGATGGAGATCAAGTAGAAGGTGGAGCCGTGCCGATAAAAACTGAAGAAGGATGGCTCTTTGTTTATTCTCACATCAATAATTATTTTTCAAATGATAAAGTTTTTGGGGTCAGAGCTTTACTTCTAGATCTCAATGATCCAAAGAAAATAATAGGCCAAACTCGAGGAGCTATTCTTGTTCCAGAAGAGTCATATGAAAAGTTTGGTCAAGTCCCGAACACTATTTTCCCAAGTGGTGCGTTGGTTAAAAAAAATAAACTTCTAATATATTATGGAGCCACTGACACGACAGTTGCTGTTGCAGAAGTTGATCTTGGAGCCTTGCTTTTGAGTATGAAAATGCCTAGGGTAGAAATTGCATTCAAACGTCAAACATATGGGCCTATGCTCTCTCCACGCAAAAACTTTGCTTGGGAATCACGAGCAGTTTTTAACCCAGCATCTATATTTCTGGGTGGTAGAACACATATTTTGTATCGAGCAATGTCACAGGATAATACATCTGTTATAGGATACGCAGAAACAAAAGACAACATAAACATAAAATACAGAGGGGATAAACCAATATATTTGCCAAGAGAGTCATTTGAAGAAAAACGTGTGGCTGGCGGAAACTCTGGCTGTGAAGACCCGCGACTGACAAAAATAGATGACACAATATACATGTGCTACACGGCTTTTAATGGGGTTGATTCTCCAAAAGTTGCCATAACTTCTATTTCAACCAAAAATTTTCTTGACAAAAGATGGTTGTGGAAAAAACCAGTTTTGGTAACTAGAGATGGTGTTGATGACAAGGACGGTTGTCTTCATCCAGAAAAAGTAAATGGTAAATATATATTATTTCACCGAGTAGACAATCGCATTTGTGTGGATACCAGCGACACACCAGAATTCAAAGATAGAAATAATTTCAGAAATACACCTATTTTGTCTCCACGTCCTGGGATGTGGGATGGAGCAAAAGTCGGCATATCCGCTCCGCCCATCAAAACTGCAAAAGGTTGGGTTCTTTTTTATCACGGTGTTTCGAGTAATTCACAGTATAGAGTTGGTGCAGTTTTGCTTGACTTGAAAGAGCCAACAAATGTTTTGGCGCGCATAACAGACACTATTTTGGAACCAAAAGAAAGCTACGAGTTAAACGGTCAGATTGGGAATGTTGTTTTTCCATGCGGAGCTGTGGTCAAAGGTGATACCGTATATCTATATTACGGTGGGGGTGACACGGTTGTTGGCGTTGCCTCGATGTCTATGAGCAAATTACTTGAAGCTCTAACTTTTTGATTATTTTGTGTCAGTCAGTGCTAGAGAATAGTGTGCTCCAACGATCATAATAGATCCTATAATAATAAACATGTACTGAAACGGTATAAAGCCGAGCGTCACAGTGGCAATAAGAGGAGCTATTATAAATGACAGTGGGCGAGTGATGCGGTAAAAACTTATAACGTCTGTTTTTTCTTGATCCACCCGTTTGAAAAAATAACTATCTGATGTTACTTCAACGAAACTCGCTCCAATACGAGTCATAAACAAAACTAGAGCCCATATCCAAAAAACTTTTACAGTGACAAAACTTACGCATATTGTTGCCAGTCCCATTATGACAAATCCAATAGTCATAAACTCTTTCTCCCCATATTTATAGTCTGCCAGTTCTCCGACGGGGATTTCGAAAATAACAAAAGGCAAAAGCATGACAGTGAAAATTATTCCAATCTCTGACCATGAAAATCCAATAAACTGTGACATGTATATCGGTGTATAAACGATCATGAAAGCGTAAAATAGCTGGAGCAAAAACTGTGTGACAAATACATTGTACAAGTCTTTGCTCTTTATATATTCCATCGTAGTTTCTCTGAGTCGTATGTGATTTATTTTTGCGATGTGTACATCTTTCAGTCTCTTTATCATGTAGTAGAGGGGGATAAGTAGCACTGCCGATATGATGTAAACGTTTGAGTAGACGTTGTTTACCAGTAGAAACGCTACTAAGATAGGCGATACAAATATTGTTATGTTTGTGATGGTTAGGTACGTTGCACGTATACTTCCAGTTTTGGAATTATCTTTTGTGAAATCTTCAACCAAAATATCAAAGCTAAAAAGTAACAAAGATATTGTTATGAGGTGTGTGAGGAAATATAATCCGACGAGAAATGGACTAAGTGAAATAAAAAGTCCAAATGTTGCTATAAATTCTATTACTACTGCGTAGATTGTGAACTTATAGATTCCTATTTTTTCTAGAACTTTGGATGCGTTGAGCAGAAGTATCGTATTTATTATTGAACCGATAATGTAGAGATAAGAGACTTGGTTTTCCGAGAAAAATTTGGAAAGGAAAGACGAGTTAACGTAGATTATCAAAGCGTAGTGCAGTGATATAAAAATAGTTGAAAGAAAAAGAGTGTTCAGTTTTCTTCCTTGTCTAAAGGGCGAGAGGATCTTGTCCATCCTGTAGTGAAAAATGGCATCGCTCTACGAGCAGAATGTCATTTTTTGATTATATATTATTAATATCGACCAACGAGCAATTTTGTACATATTGAATTTATTCAATGCCATTTTCTACTACGGGATCCATGAATTATATTGTACAACAAAATCTCCTTTTTTGTAATTATTTATACTTAACAAAATCTCTTACTCCCTGTATCTCTCGAAGAGACCGTAAACTTTTCCAGCGAAAAGTTTACTTAATTCTCGACCTTGATTTGTCAATTTAACCCTTCACTTCGTTCAGGATCAATTGACAAAACCATGCTCAAGGTCTGCGAGGTCTCTTCTCGAGACACAGCTCGACGAGATTTTGTTAAAAACCGTAATCCAACCAATAGCTTGACAGAAAGCTATCCGTATGCTAGGATAGTGTAGGATTCATTTTGGGCTATTGTGGCTCAAGACAAGCACAAACTACAACAGAAAAGGAGCAAAGTCATGGCAAGAGAACGGTACTCCAACATGAGCGAGATGGCCGCATTCGGCTTTCTCGTCAACGCGCTGGACAGCAGACGGGGTGGTGACGGCGACATCGGAGCTTCATTCCCCCGCACTGACGCGGAGGACATGAGCAAAGGTGCGCGGTTCATTCCGGGTGAAGTCACGCTGGCTCGTCGAGCCGGCAAGAAGGTCAACTTCGTGACCGAGTGCGGTCCGAACTGCTGGTACTGGGAGATGCCCGACGGCACTCGCATCTACCACTTCGACTCGATGACCTACCACTCGATCGGCACCGCGAATGGTCGCAAGGCGACCGAACGCGAGTACGGCGGTGTGCAGTTCGAAGACGGCGCCGGCCCCTGCCCGCACTGCGGCAATGTCAACACGAACGGCGGCACGAT
>JAHFOB010000023.1 GCA_023267045.1 Candidatus Zambryskiibacteriota bacterium | reverse complement strand
TGTCTCTGCCTCGTTTCTGTTGTCTGCGAGATGACCCGCCACTAAATACATCACCGAAAATATCACCAAAATCGAATTCGAAACCGTTGCCACTTTGGGTGAATTGTGAGAAGTCAAAACCACCAAAGCCTTGTCCTCCACCACCTCCGAAACCTGTGTTTGGTCCAGCTGAACCGAACTGGTCATATTGTGATCGCTTTTGGTCGTCAGAAAGAACCGAATATGCTTCGTTTATTTCTTTGAACTTGGCGTCGTCACCAGTTTTCTTGTCTGGATGATATTTGTGCGCCAAAGTTCTGAAGGCACGTTTTATTTCGTCCTTACTTGCTTTTTTGTCTATGCCGAGAATATTGTAGTAATCTTTCATCCCGTTTAGAAATAGGAGATCATACATTTAGTAGAAACTCCTTGATTAGTGATTAAAGTTAATCTGATTATGGTAACACTGAATCTCCGATATTTCTAACGGGATTCATGCTTTTATTATAAGGTTTTTTGGTTTAGTGTACACTTGACTTAGATAAGTATGTATTTCCCTAAATACTAGATACTAGCTACTGTCCTTCTGGTTTCTTTTCTTCAAAATCTGCGTCGCGAACACTTCCACTCTGTTGAGTGTCAGCACCATCAGCGCCAGCCGCGCTTTCGGCTTGCGCTGCTTTGTTTATTATTTCTCCGATTTTTTGGAGTTCATTTGAGAGTTCAGTTGTCGCTTTTTTAATTGCAGAAATATCATCAGTGGCATTTTTGTTTGCTGTTTTTAGATCAGTGATTTTATTTTCAATCGTTGTCCGTAGTTCTGCCGGCACTTTATCACCTGCATCCGAGAGTGACTTTTCAGCAGTGTAGACTAGTTGTTCTGCAATATTTTTTGCTTCAACAACTTCTTTTTTCTTTGCATCATCAGTCGCGTGTATTTCTGCATCTTTTTGCATTTTCTCAATCTCTTCTTTAGACAAACTTGAACGAGCTTCGATACGTATCGACTGCTCTTTGTTTGTAGCTTTATCTTTTGCTTTTACAGATAAAATTCCGTTGGCATCCACATCAAACATAACTTCTACTTGCGGCATTCCTCGTCCCGCCGGTGGAATTCCGTCGAGAATAAACCTACCGAGAGACTTGTTGTCACTAGCCATTGCTCTCTCGCCTTGAACAATGTGAATCTCAACAGACGTTTGGTTATCTGCGGCCGTCGAGAATACCTGTGAGCGAGAGGCTGGAATGGTCGTATTTCGCTCTACCAGTTTAGTAGCCACACCCCCCATAGTCTCTATGCCTAGGGATAGCGGTATAACGTCGAGTAGGAGGACATCTTTGACATCCCCTGCCAATATACCACCCTGGATAGCCGCGCCGAGGGCTACGACCTCATCTGGGTTAATAGACTTGTTCGGCTCTTTGCCGAAGTAATCCTTGACCTTCTCTGCCATTTTTGGCATACGGGTCTGACCTCCAACTAGGATAACTTGGTTTATTTGAGATGTAGAAAATCCAGAAGCTTCCATCGCTCGTTTTGTGATCGACATTGCTCGGTCAATAAACTCTGCCGTCAGTTCTTCCAGTTTTGCTCGTGATATTTTGATAAGCAAATGTTTTGGTCCAGAAGCGTCAGATGTGATGAAAGGAATATTTACTTCTGACTCCATTGCAGTTGAAAGTTCTATTTTTGCTTTTTCTGCTGATTCATCGAGTCGCTGAAGTGCCAGTGTGTCGCTACGCAAATCAATTCCACTTTCTTTTTTGAATTCATCTGCCAAAAAGTTTATGATTTTCTGGTCGATATCTTTTCCGCCGAGGTGAGAGTCTCCATCTGTTGATTTAACTTCGATGACTGAATCTCCCACTTCCAAAACAGAGACATCGAATGTTCCGCCACCGAAGTCGAAGATCACAATCTTTTCTTCTTTCTTGCCCTTGTCGAAGCCGTACGCAAGCGCCGCCGCTGTTGGTTCATTTATAATACGCAAAACCTCAAGTCCAGCGATCTGACCTGCGTCTTTTGTGGCTTGTCTCTGGGCGTCGTTAAAGTAAGCCGGCACGGTGATAATAGCCTGCGTTACTTTACTGCCGATTTTGGCTTCTGCGTCAGCTTTCAGTTTGGACAAAATCATTGCAGAGATTTCTTCAGGTGAATATTCTTTGCCTTGTCCCGTAGTAAGCTCTGCTTTACTACCGGGGTCCTGCATTTTTACTTTTATTCCACCCGTTCCAGACTTCATAACTTCGAACGGCACAATAGCTTTATCTTTCTGGGCTCCAGCGTCGTCAAACGTGTGACCGATAAAACGCTTGATACCAAAAATTGTATTTTTTGGATTCGTTACTGCTTGTCGTTTTGCAAGAAGGCCGACAATTCTCTCGCCTGTTTTTGAAACAGCAACGATCGACGGTGTTGTTCTTGCACCTTCTGCATTTTCTAATATTTTCGGCTGTCCAGCTTCCATGACCGCGACAGCGGAGTTTGTTGTACCGAGGTCAATACCAATGATTTTGCTCATATTTTTATGTGATATTTTATAACTTGATTAGTAATCTATTTTTCGCTATATTTCCAATTGGAGGAATCATGATAAAAGTTATCGAAACTAAGACGGGATTTAAACTGGAAGCCACGACCCGCAAGGACAAGTGTGATCTCATGATGGTGTTTACTCATCTTCAATGGGGCACGACATTCAAGAAGAAACAATCTTGCGGCGATATGTCTCAAACAGATTGGATCGAATTTGAATACGATCGCAAAGTAGAAGCACCGCCCATGAGACCAGAAGACGAGCAAGATTGACCCCGCCGAAACCGTCGCGTTTCGGCGGTTTCTCTTTATACAAAAGTCGGTGCGCGGGGTTTAGAACCGATGGAATAGATATTAGAAAATAGATAATAGATAGGACTTGCAAGATTTACTTTTAGATCAGAAGTTGCCGAAAATTTTGTGTTTAAAAAACCAGCAAGTGAAAGGATTTTCCCGGTCAAATATCTAGTATCTAAATATCTAACGTCTATCAAGCGTGCTTTTATTCTGCCAGCACTTTCATAGACAAAAAACTTAGCACGAACAAGTCTGCCCTCCTTGTCCCGGATGACTTTTTCTACGATATTTCCCTGTGATTGGATTATTTGCATTATACGAATTATACAAATGTAATCGAATTTACGAATAACTGCCAACTTTTACCTTCGGAGCGCGGATTTCCTTTCCATTTAACTCATACCCAACTTGAACTACCTCAAGTATTTTACCGTCCTTTTCTTTACTGTCAACTTTTACTGTTTCAATCGCTTCGTCCCTCACATGATCATACATTTCACCTATCGGATTTATTACTTTCAATCCGTGAGTTGAGAGAATATTGTGCAACTGTGAGTTGATATACTCCACTCCAACACGCCAATTTTTGTCGACTTTTTCCCAAGCTTCTTTATTTTTCATAGCGCCATCAAATGAGTCAAGAACTGGAATTATTTCAGAGATAATATCGGCTTTGGCGAACTTTAGAAACTCTGACCGAGCACTCTCGTCACTTTTCCGAGCATTTATGAAGTCAGCTTTGTCTCTTTGCCACGAGTCGAGTAGCTCTTGATTTTTTTTCTCAAGCTCTTTTATCCGGACTTTCAGTTTATCCGTTTTTTGCTTGTAGTCAGCACCTGTAACCTCTGTGTTATCTTCAAAAACCACGTCCTCGATATCGCCATCTCCAGGATCAGTATCGATTTCTGGTTCAGATGTTATTTTGTTCTCTTCGTCTTTCATATTTTTGCTATTTTAGCATAAAAATTGAATTGATCAAAATTAGTTGATAAAAAATAACTGTATAGTATAATGTGTCTTGGGGGTTTTATGCCCAGCTTAGAGAGAAGAGAGGTTGATCTGTCCCTGTGCAGTGAGCTCGTCAAGCTCGTCTACCAGGAGACAAGCGGAAACTCTACGTACAGACGGCTGATGACCATCAAGTGGCTGAGGGATGCGACTTACATGTCCCTTTCCGAGGCTAGGAAGATCGTGGATTCAGCTATTTTGTAAACCGCCATCGTGGTGTCGAATTAACCGGCAATACGATCGCGGTTTTTTCTTTTGAAAAAGTTACCGCTAAGCACTTCTCGTTGCAGGCATAACTTTTTCGGAACATCCGCAGACCTGAAGCTTGGTTCCGTCAAGGCACCCCGTTCTTGACGGATTCAGGTCGAGGACAGAGAAAGCCTTCTGCTGGAGAAGACTTTCGTTTCTGAAAAAGTTGTGCCAAGAAAGAGAAGTGCGATTAACGCTTTGACCACAGAGGGTTGGTTCTAACGCTTGCTCCACTGTGGCGCCTTCCTTGCCCCAGTACCAGAGCAAAGCTCGGTACAGGACTGCGGAAGGCTAACGTTAATTTAGATAATTACAATATAACAGAGTTAGTTATAGATTAACGTTTAGACCACTGTGGCGCCTTCCTTGCTTTCTTCAATCCGAACTTACGTCTTTCTTTAGCGCGTGGATCTCGCTTTAAATATCCAGCTTTTTTGAGAGATTTTCTCAGCTCTCCACTGTTTTCTACAAGCGCTCGAGCAATACCGTGTCGCAGAGCTTCTGATTGAGAATGTGCTCCGCCACCTTTTATAACAGCAGTAATTTTGAACTTGGTATTTATTTCAGAAAGTGGTTGCATAACAACACTCTGCATTTCAGAAACTTTGAAATAGTCATGCAAATCTTTGTCGTTTACGACAATGTGGTTTTTTGTGCTTGGAATAATGCGAACACGAGCAACAGCTGTCTTTCGGCGTCCTACCGTTTCAATATATCGGTCTTCTTTGTGTGCAGTTTTTTCCATACAATTATTCGGTAACTATCAAATTGTTCATCATTTTCTGTCGAAGTTTGTTCTTTGGAAGCATCCCCCAAACTGCCTCACGAAAGAGCTCACTGTAGCCCTTTTTAGCTATGATTTCGGACATATTAGGTTGTCGTAGACCTCCTGGGTAACCAGAGTATCGACTGTATGTTTTTTGTTCCTTTTTGTTTTGGTCGATTATGGCTTTTGATGTGTTTTTTATTTCGACTGTAACCTGTGGGATTTTATTTCGAGCAAAGTCTGGAATATTTTTACCCATCAGAAATACTGCTGCCTCTGTAGCCAGTCTACCAATCTTTTTATTTTGTGCGTCCAATATGTATTTCATCCCGTTAGAAACAGGTCGCGGTCGTCCGTTACTTTTTTTACTATATTGTTTTCTTTATGTGACGTTTCCATTTTTATTTTTTGTTTATTCAAGTGACCGCGGTTTCTAACGGGATTTCATAATATTCTAAACAAATTCTATTACCGCCATTAAACTTCCATCAGAAAGTCGTGCAGGTAGTTTTGTTATGCGAGTGTAGCCACCAGCTCGAGTTTTGTATTTTGGAGAAATATCTTTGACTATTTTCTCTGCTCCAACTACTCCGATTTTTGCCGTCAGAGATCGTTTTGAAGCAAGTGTTCCCGCTCGTCCTTCTGTGATCATTTTCTCAACGAAAGGTCGTAGTTCACGAGCTTTTGGTTCTGTCGTTTTGATTTTGCCATTTACAACGAGCGACAAAGCAAGAGACTTAATAAGTCCGTTTCTTACATTTTTTTCACGTCCGAATTT
>JAHFOB010000003.1:41464-68730 GCA_023267045.1 Candidatus Zambryskiibacteriota bacterium | reverse complement strand
ACTCGTATTACCGCTGCTGCTGGCACGAGTTTAGCAACCCCTTATTCTTGAGGTACTATCAATAAACTTTCTCCCTCATAAAAGATGTTTACGACCCAGAGGGTCTTCATCCATCACGCGGTGTCGCTCCATCAGACTTTCGTCCATTGTGGAAGATTCTCGACTGCGGCCACCCGTAGGTGTATGGTCCGTGTCTCAGTACCATCGGTGGGGGCCAAGCTCTCACTCCCCCTAAGCGTCATAGCCTTGGTAAGCCATTACCTTACCAACTAGCTGATACTCCGCAGGCCATTCCCAGAGCGATAAATCTTTGCTCCGTAGAGATTATCAAGTATTAGCCAATCTTTCGACTAGTTATTCCTGACTCTGGGGGATGTACCCACGTGTTACTACCTCGTTCGCCGGTGATGCATCACGCTAAGCGCGATGCGAATTTTCAATTTTTAATTTTGCAATTTTCAATGAATTTTCAATGTTTCAATTTGAAAATTGATTCATTGTTTTTTGATTGAAAATTGAGAATTGTAAATTGAAAATTTACATTGTACTCAATGTGATGCACCCCCTTGACTTGCATGCCTTATCCACACCGCCAGCGTTCATCCTGAGCTAGGATCAAACTCTTAAAATAATTTCGAAGAAATTATTTTACCCTGAGCTTGTCGAAGGGTAAAACCTTTCTACAAGTTTCAGGATATGACCCCTCGATAAACTCGGGGTCAAAATTTTCCTAGAAAATTTTGAACGGAACAAAATAAAGAAAAATATAGCGCGATTACGCGCGAGTTATAAAGTAAAAAGTTTTTAAAGTTTGTAAAGTAGGTGCAAATGCATTTTACTTTATGAACTTTATAACTTTATAAACTTTACGAACTATTTCTTCTGGCTTGCGTGATGTATGTTTCTTTTATGTTTATTGATTGTATAAATCGTTGCTTCGATTTATTTATCCGAAAGCATTTATAAGAAATTTACGTTTCCTTGCACTTATAAATACATTCTATTCAATTTAATTTTCAACGAACTAAAAGTGCCCACTTAAAGGCACTGGGTAACAGTATAGTCATTTCCCTCTAAGAGTCAAGGGGGATAAACTGTGAACAAACCTGCTTAAATATACTTTTTTAATACAAGAAAACCCACAAGCTCGACTTTCTTGCCTTACTTGTGGGTAGGAGAATTCTTACATACCTACTGATTTCAAACTGGTACTATTTTTGAGATATTTTCCAAATATCTCTTTAAACCAACCTGAATTATAGGCCTGACTTTCCAGTGCCTTTTCAATAGGAGAATCAGATAATTCCATCTCTCCAACAGTAACCAGAGTAACTTCCGAAGAAAGATGCAACTGAAAACGCACTATAACCTCTCCCGGGCAAAGTGGATCAAACAGGACCAAGGCAGAATTAACCAGAATACCCCTATGTGACTCTAGAGAAGACTTCGTTGGATAGACATCAACAATAACGACTGTCATTAGCACCTCTACAATAGATATAACACTTTATTTAAATTCATACAAATTTAATCTATTATTTTTGCTACAGTATATTGTAGCAAAAATAACTAGTTACTATTTGAAATTTTTTGTCCAATATTTTTGACCCACCTTTGGTGGCATTAATCCCCCGGCAGTTAATATACCCCATACCAACTTTTCCAAATCGACTTTTTCTTTGCTGGATATTTTTAATAGATTTCTGTATTTACCAATATCTATTTTAAGAGAGGTCTTCACGACTGTAGTTGGACTAACTTTTAATATATCAACAATTTTGTGCTGTGGTGTTTTGGCAACGAGCATCAAAATGACAGCAACGCGTTTAGCAAACATTATCTTTTCTGTTTCTGTAAATAATTCATTAAACACAGATGGTAAAAATTTTTTATCGTGAGCTTTACCTAAAATATGAAGGAGGTCGTTGAACAACTTATTCGAAAAACCAATGTCTAGTTTTTTACTTGATATATGTGGCATAAGAAATAATTATGAAATTTATTATTAATATTTTGCTACAATATACTGTAGCAAAATATCTTGGACAAGAATAGTGAGAAGTAAACTTTGAATTTTTGACACAAGAAAACCCACAAGCTCGGCTTCCTTGCCAAACACTCATGAGTTATTTCCTTCTATCTAGTTTGCTCAGCACCACAATTCTTACAGAGAAAGTTTTGAATGTCGGTATGATAGTCACTACCAACATATTTCAACTTTCTTTTCTTGCAACTGGAGCAAGAAAGAACCACAGCTTTGATGTCAGCCATACACATCATGACCATAAACACCAAAACTCCTAAACAAACCACTGTCACAAGTATTTTGTCGCTCATACTTACCTCCTGTGCTGATTATAGCACCTATTACTTTTTTGTCAACTATTTCTTCTGTAATTTTTTGACACAAGAAAACCCACAAGCTCGGCTTTCTTGCCGAACTTGCGGGTTCGAATCAGTCTTTGAGAAGTGCTTCGCGGACGTCTTCACCGTTGCGACCAATTGTTAATGCAACCCTCATGATTTCACGAATCACTGGCCCTCTCATGTCATGCCCGCCAGACTTGGACGTTGCCTTGTCGCACGCCCTGTAAGCATTGGTAGCAATTATCATTGCCTCAGTTGCAATCTTTTCGATTTCCGCTTTCGTCATTTCTGACCTCCTTTCTAGATAATAGCACGAACAAATTTTTCTGTCAACTATTCTTCTGTAATTTTTCAAGAGTAACCAAAAGTGGTGAAGCCACGAAAATTGATGAGTATGTTCCAGCGATGACACCGACAAGAAGAACAAAAGCAAAATCACGAGTTGACTCCCCTCCTATGAAATACAGAGCGGCGAGAGCGAGGAAAATAGTAAGTGATGTGTTGATTGATCGGCCAAATGTTTGAGTGACTGACTTACCCACAACTTCCTCAAAACCTCCACTTGGAAGCCTTGCTTCCAAGTTTAAGTTTTCTCGAACGCGGTCAAAAACAACGATAGTATCGTGAACGGAGTAACCAAGAATAGCCAGGAGTGCAGTAACGAAAAGCAGATCAATTTCCCCACCACGGAAATGACTCCAAATAACAAATACCCCTGTTGGGATAATAACGTCGTGAGCTAGAGCGATGATTGTAGCTAGTCCATATTTCCAAGAAGCCACTGGCCTTGAAACTTTTCTAAAAGCAAATGTGATAAATAAAACTATGCAAATAATAACAATGATAATAGCGACCATAGCTTTATTTTTCAGTTGATTTCCAACAACAGGACCGAGAGAGTTAAATCTTTCTTCTTTTGCCTGGTTATTTTGATCTGTTTGGAAAGCCGAGAGAACAACAGTTTTCTCTGCTGGGGTTAGATCACGAGTTTTCAAAATATAGTTTAGATTTCCAGATGGAGTAAGAATATATGAGCCAAGGTTGTCTGTATCAAGACCAGCTTTTATTGTCTCTGGAGCTGGACGAGTAGTCTGGTAACTTACTTCCAAAAGTGAACCGCCTTTGAAATCAATTCCTAAATGAAAACCAAACATATAGATAGCAAGAACCGATCCAAGAACAAGTAGTCCTGAAAGTGTGAAAAATATTTTTCTGTTATTTACGATATGCATAATTTTTAATTTTTGAATTTCTAATTTTATAAATAAATCTTAATTTTTAAAAATTACAAAATTAAGAATTACAAAATTTACACATGCAACCCATTGCTAAACAAGAACTTAACCACTTTACTTGAAGACCTCGGTGCAATAGCAAACAAAAATGTTCGTGAGACGGTGATTGCTGTAAACATTGAGATCAAAACTCCCAGTCCGAGTGTCAGAGCAAAACCTTTGATTGCGCTTGTCCCAAGCCAGAACAAAATAACCGCCGTAATGATTGAGGAAATGTTTGAATCACGAATAGAAAGCCATGCTCGGGAGAATCCTTCGTGAAGTGCATCGTGAATAGTTTTGCCATGTTTCAACTCTTCTTTCATTCGCTCGAAAATCAAGATATTTGCGTCAACGGCCATACCGATTGAGAGAATAAAACCTGCGATACCCGCGGCAGTAAACGTCACAGGAATTATTTTGAAAATGGCAAGAGACAAAATAATGTAAATTGCCAAAGAAACTGAAGCAACTACACCTGGAAGTCTGTACCACAAGATGAGAAATGCGACGATAAGAGCGAAACCGATGATTCCGGCTTTGACTCCAGATGTTTTTGCATCTTGGCCGAGTGATGCCCCGACTGTTTGTGTTGAGACAAGTTCGATGGGCACGGGAAGTGCTCCGTAGTTTAGATCGCGAACGAGAGATTTTGCTTCGTCTGCAGTAAAACCACCAGAAATAATTGCTTTTCCGTCTGGAATTTCAGAATTTATGACAGGACTTGAAATAACTGCTCCGTCTAGGAAAATAGCCAAAATTTCCCCCTTGTGTTCACGAGTTATTTTTGCAAACAAATCACGACCTTCTGCATTAAATGTAATAGCGACGATTGGCTGACCAGCGATCTGACCTGAACCAGAGTTTGTGAACTGAAGCTCTGCTCCATCGAGATATTGTCCACCTAAACCAGTGTCTGTGAAAATCTGATCAGCTGTTTTTGTTTTTAATTCTTCTTGTGTAAATTTTTGTGCCTCTGGACGAACGAGTTTGAATTCAAGCTGTGGAGTTTTGCCGATGAGCGCTACTGCTTGATTTATATCAGTAACACCTGGAAGTTCGACGAGCAATCTGTTTTCAGTTGAACCATTTATTATTCCAGGATTTTCTACCTGAACTACTGGTTCTGAAACACCAAAAAGGTTCACTCGTCGTTCAATAACATCACGAAGAGATGACATTGCCGAAGAAACATCTCCGCCTTTTATTTTTGAAACATCTGCTCGATATGTCAGTTCTGTTCCGCCGTTTAGGTCTAAACCAAGTTTGAAAGTATGTCTTGATTTGTAAACAAAAAAACCAAGACCAACAACGGCAATAATCATGGCTATGGATAATACTCTGTGCTTCATCCCGTTAGAAATAGGAAATCATACATTTCGGTATGACCCCAATATTAAATTGTTTAATAAAATTGACCACGGTAATATTGATTTCCGCTATTTCTAACGGGATTCGCATATTGATTAATTACAAACGTCTATTGTACGGATTTGTGGATAAAATGCAAATGTGTTAGAGTGTTTGTTGGAAGCTGTTACACAGCTTATCTTTAGCCCTATGGGTAGAAAGGAGAAAACCGATGAAAGCAACTCTGGCCGATCAAGGACAGGACAAATCTTTCCGTGTGGAAGAGAAAGATTTCAAGACCGCACGCGGGACTGTTCTTCGTAAAAACCAAACCTTCTGTGTCGAAGTCGCAATCAAACCGGAAGGTGTGGCTGTTCGTGACAGTAAGAACCGAGACAAAAGCGTTCTGTTCTTCAACCATGATGAATGGAAAGCTTTCACTGATGGCGTCAGAAACAGCGAGTTCGACAAGTAATTCCTGCCAGCAGGAATACGGGGAGGAGGTAAAACCTCCTCCCTTTATCATTTTATGAAATTATATATAATTCCAGCTTATGAGGAAACAGTAAAAGATCAGGGATACCCCCAGATTATAACTGCGGCCAAAAAGAAAAAATATAAAATAGTTGTAATGAACTTACAGATAAAAAACAAATCACTCGATGACTTGGTCAATAAAGCTTTAGAAATCATTGGGGGAGAGATTGATTCTGTAATATTTGGTTTTTCTATTGGGGCTTTAATAGCTTTTTGTATATCAAAAAAAATCCCTATTAGAAAAGGTTTATTTTGTTCAATCTCTCCTATCTTGGGAAGAGATGCTGTTAGAGATTTCAAAATTAACCAGAAATATTTTGGAATAAAAACCGCAAAAGAACTGAAAAAAATAGATTATGGAATAACCTTGTCAAGAGAACCGATATTTATTTGTGGCGACAAAGAATCAAAGAAACTTGTAAATAGGACTAAAAAAATACACGCGAAAAATGGTGGAAAATTAATAATGGTTAAAAATAATAATCACGAACTTACAAAAAATTATACAGATCAAATAATCAAAAACCTTTGAGCGTCTGTATGTTTTAGTTAGAACTCTATGTAGTTGAAGGCACGCGGTCGGAACAGTGCCGTCACACTCTTTGAACCGTTAACACTAACTACACAGTTACCTGTCCCAGTACAGTCGCCTGCCCAACCAGCAAACTCCCAGTACGATGAATCTGGTATGGCAGTAAGTGTCACTGTGCTATTTATATTATAGTTTTTTGTACAAGGAGAACCGCAAACATTTGTATCTATAATATTATCTGTGGACTTGATTGTCCCGCCGGTCGTATCTATGGCAGTAATAGAATATTGTGAAGATGCCCCAGAAACTGAAACTACTACACTATCGCCAGAACTGCCAGTGACATTTGTACATGTAATTGTATAAGTTGTGTTGTTCAACAAATTTCCAGTCGTCTGGTCTGTTTTAGTAAGACCAGTCCATCCACCAGGAGAAGATGAGCAAGAAGTGGCGTTTGTTGAAGTCCATGAAATCAAAGCTGGTGTGTTATAAGAAATACTGATAGGTCCGTCTGAATTTGAAGATGAAGGTGTACCATAAGCTCTAGCTTTTACATTAACCGTCGGAACAGAACCAGCCGGATTTACAGCTACTGAAACATTTGGTGTAACTTGCCCGAACCATTGTGGACCGAGGGACCCATTGGCCAAATCATGAACCATTTTCTGCTGAAAATTATATGTACCAGCGCTCGGCGCAGTGACGTTAAAGCTAAATGTTTTCTGCCCGTTTGGAGAAATTGTGGAACCGACGGACTGTCGTGCAGAACCCCAGGTAGTATTGTCTTGAGGATTTTGAGATCCGAGAGCATATGATGAAGCTGTTATCCAATCGCTAGTTCCAGTATTTTTCATAGTGACGGTAATAGGGTAAACTTGACCAGAAACCATAGTAGTTGGAACGCTTTGAGATACATACTGTGAGTCATCGACGATAGTTTCGGCAGTACATTCACCTGCTGACAGAGTAGCTGCGGACCATCCGCCACCGTGAGGATATGTAGTACAAGAATTACCAAATTCTACATAACAATCACCATTATTATTGTTGTATTCGCAAGCACTAGCGCCATTTTGACCACAATAATTTACACAAGCATTTGCTGTTGGCTGGTTGACTGGAGCCCACTCAACATAGTTAGAACAACCACCAACTGCCGAGTCTGATTGCATTGTTCCACAGGTTGGGTTGTTTGATGGTGGTGGAGGTTCATCTGGTGGAGGAGGTGGGGGAGGACCACCAGCTGCGCCTATTGCAACATGTGTTGTTCTATTTTGAAAATCACCCCCTGTTCCAAAAGCATAAATAACGAAAGTGGCAGTCCCAGAACCTGTAGCGGTACAATTACGAACTCCCGTTGACCAACCAAAAGAAAACGGGTTCGGATCAGGATGTGCCGGATCTAGAGGATCACCACACCAAACTGGACCACTATAATATACTGTTATATTGACTGTTGGATCTTCGTTGACAACATCCCAGTGTATACCCGTAAAATCTCCGACATTTATACTAGGCGGTATAGCTTCAAACTTTTTTATTTGAACTAGAACATTTTGTGAACTATTAATAGAATAATCAGCCTCTAGTTGAATGGACGTACTTATTTGCCCACCACCCGGATTTTGTCCTCCATAAACATCATCAGCAGTTCCTCCTCCGTATGCACTATTAGCAACAGAAACAAGATAGCTACTAGAATTTCCATCTAAAGTGACAGTATTTGAATCATTAAAACCTATTGGTTGAGAACCAGGAAACCAACCACAAGGAACTTTGGGATCATCTTGTGTAGCACAATACTCAATATTTCCATAAAAACCACAATTTGGACCAGAACAATACGACCAGCCGCAATTTGAGGCGCCACTAGACCCAGAAACACATACTGTAGAACTTAGACCAGAATTAACATTGCCGTAAAATATGTCGCCGGAGACATTGTAAAAAACGGTTGCTTTTGAAAAAGTATTACCCTGTGGATCAGAATATGTATTTGAAGAAGTATCACATTGAGGGTAATTGCTAGCATAATAATCATTATATCCTAGAACACCACAACCATAAGAAAAATTGGCGATATATTGATTGGCAGCTGTAAGAGATTTCGGTATAGAAATATAAATACCTAAAACAAAGACCAGTCCCGTAAACACTGATGCGACTATTTTTTTATTAAGAAATTTTTTCATATTTATGGTGAGGGAACCAAAATCGTGTATTGAACATAGGAAGAAACTGGGTTCTGTATTTTATTTATAGACACGCTAAACCCAACTTGTACAACAGCGTTGTTCTTGAAATCTGGATTTTTGAGATCTTCTATCGAACCTGTTGTTTCAGAATGTGGCAAATATTTAGGATCAAATGTCCCATGTGTCGCACCAGTGGCTTTTTGTATAGCTGAATAAGATGGAAGTGTTATTGCTGTTTTATTAAAAATAGTTCTATCGCTGACTGTAAAAGTAAAATCCCTACTTCCTGATAAATTTGCTGGCAGAGGACTATTAGACAAATATGTGCCACGCAAAGTTACCTTATTGCCATCGACTCCGACCAAAACTCCTTTGAATGAAGTGACCTCTAGCGTTTTGCCGAAAATATTTGGATTTTTATACAAATAAATTCCAGCTCCAACCACAATAACTAGGATTGCTAAGTAAAAAATAGATTTTTGAAAATTTTTTGATTTTTCTGGCTCCATATAATTTAGTCGATTTAATTTTAGCATATAAAAATTCAAAAGAGCAAATAAGTTATCCTCAAATGAAAAAGCCGTGGGACTTTTTAAGAATCCGCGCGACTTGTTTTCTTGCAGAGCTGGACGGGGGTATTCTCCCGTCCAGCTCTCGTGTCCTCTACTGCGCACTGTAAACAGAGAGCAGTGGGTAGTCATACCTACCGAGAAGCATTACCTGCTCCTCGTCAGATGGTCTGGGATCCAACCATGGAGTCGATGACATGACCCCCTTTTTCGGGTTCAAACCGCCAACCCCAAAGCTCCGATAGATTTCATGCAAAACTACTGATTCAGTTCGCATGCAATCAATCGTGGAGTAGTGAACTCTCCCCCCAGTAACCTTACCATCGTCGGTAAACCTCGGATAGGTACAAGCTACCGCACCATTATCACAAGACTCAAAGGTCACAACAAAAGTTGACCCAGGACCTCCGACAATAGTGTCAACAGTTGTCCTTCCGCCTACTGACGAGGTAGCGACGGACGCCATGCGATCAAAGACACCTTGAATGTCTGGGTGTAAACCCGCGACGGCCGAGATGTCAAGATGCACGACTTCAGACCGGTAAAGCTGATTACCTAGAAAGCCGACTTTCCACACTGCAGGATCCAACCCCAGTGGTGGCGGAGCCATGACAGTTGGAGTCGTCGGCGTAATCGGGATGAGAGCGGGGGGGTTGGTCGGTGCTGTCGGAGACAGACCGTCGAGCTTTGTACAGCTCATCACTCCCAAAAGGAGAAGCGACAAAACGAAGGCGAACAAAAAACGCACACGCATGACGTCCTCCTTTCAGGGGACACTTGAGAAATTTTTTTACGGAACAATCCGTTTGTGCAGACGAATCGTCTACACTCCTAGGCTCATCTTACCCCACCTGCCTCATTTTTGTCAACCCTTATTTTTGCCAAAAGTGGATAAGGTGTTGATAGCTTTTTAGCTATACCCCGCTACGAGATAACAGCGCTTTTATTGTTTTCTGAAC
This sequence comes from Candidatus Zambryskiibacteriota bacterium, assembly GCA_023267045.1. Classification (GTDB taxonomy): domain Bacteria; phylum Patescibacteriota; class Minisyncoccia; order Phycocordibacterales; family DATDWN01; genus C7867-006. The sequence goes on along the minus strand of JAHFOB010000003.1, from coordinate 58,947 downwards.
AAAACCTCTATAATTTCTGGATAATTTGCAATAATTCTTCTTGGTATTTTCCGGTAATTTTATGATCTGAACCTGGAACCACTATTACTGAATTTTTACATTTTAAAGTTTTTCTAACTCGATTTATTTCTTTTAAAACCCATTTTTCTTTTTCACCAACTAAAAATATTATATTGTCAGCTTTTACCATATTTAAACTTTCTGCTCCTGGTGTTAACGAACAAAGTATCAGATTTTTCAATTTATGCTTGGTACTATATTCGCAAGCAATAACAGCACCCATAGAAAAACCTATTAACGTATCCACTTTTCCAAATCTTACCTTTCCATTATTCCAATCAATATCAACTATATTTAAATACTTCGAAAGAGCCTTGTATTCTTTTGGCTTTTCTCCTAATCCTGGAATAAAATTAATTTTATTTTTCATTTTATATAAATAATCAAGGGGGCGATGGAATAATAGAGTTCCACGCCCCCCAATTGGCACCGCTCGTCTCCTACTTCACCGCGACGAAAACTACTTCTCGGAGCGAATACCGTCGGTGAAGGCCTTCCACTCATCGTGAGTGTAGAACTGCGTCGCCCCGCTCGGGTCCTTGCTGTCACGGACGGCGACACCCTCAGGCATCACTGCGAAAGTGACACATGTTGAGATGATTCCGCCGGGGTTGCTGTAGCTTTTGAAGTCACTGTCTTTCACTGGGAACCGAAATTTCGTCACAAACTTCATGTTACACCTTATTTGTACAGTAGTTGTCGGTTTGATTACCGAATCAACACCATATCTATATTTACACGAATTCAGACTTTTTGCAAGAGAAATCGTCTCAAGGCTCTAGGAGAAATCTTAGAGCCTTTTTAATATATATTTGACCTTTTCAATATATTTTGGATGGGAGAGCTTATGTTGTGCACTATTGATAATATAGAGTTTCTTTTGACCACCCCAATTATCGTAAGATTTTTTTACACGTTTTATCGTAAGGTCCCATTCCTTGTCACCAACCAAAAACCATGCTTTACTTTTTGTCTTCTGTGGAAAAGAATATTTCTTAAAACTATTCATCAGTATTTTACCAAAATACTTTTTGGTTTGATTGGGAATATATTTTAAATCATCTTTAAAGTAAGGAGATATCGAACAAAATATATATCCTTTAGCAAGTTTCTTTGTTGACAAAAGAGAAGCTATATAAGCTCCAAAAGAGAAACCTAGTATGTATGATTGAGTAATATTACTAGGGATTTGACTATCTGCTTGTCTAATAAAATTAGACATCGTTTTATCTTTTTCCCATTTTATATTTATTGGCACTACCAAAAACCCAGCTTTTTTTGCAAATTTTATAATTTCCCTATAATTTTTTGATCGTGATGATTCCCCTATACCAGGAATGATGTATATTATTCTACTTTTCATTGAGAACATTATATCATAATAATCTTTCTTAGTAAAGAAAAAGAATTTAGGTCCTTGAGTTCATTATTGACAATTTATATTTAATTATTATACAATGACAGTAGGAAGGTGAGAATGAAAGTGAGATCACTGACAGAAAATTCTGATCATCCCAGTACAGGCAAGAGTACCCAGACTGGACCACCAAACAAGCTCCCGTTAACGAGAAAGAACTGAGGCTCGTGTCGTAAACACGAGCCTCTTAATTTATATTCTATTACCCAAAAGTGGATAACGTGTGGATAGTTTTATTTGATATCTTTTAGAGCTTTTAGTAGGTCGACTTTAGACACATCGTCCAAGATGACATAGATCATATTCTCCTCTTTTATTTTATCCACATCACTTTTAAGAAAGGCTATTTTGAAACGATTGCATAAATTTAACAGTTGATAATGACTCAATGATTCCAAAATTTGAACTGTATCAGAAAATTATGATAACGCAAAATATGATACCAGTTCATGTACCTTAGCTTAAAAGAAAGGGGTTGCGAAGCGAGTTGTCTACAGGTTGCTAAAAATGATTTAACGTGTTATTATAGCGATATGAACTATTTGCTCATTACTTTTGATGGTTTCGGGGATGGAATCATGTATTATCCAATTTTTAAAGAAATCGGTAAAAAAATGTCCAAATCACTATTTCTTTATACTTCAAATATATTCTTCTCTGACGAGAGTATGAAAGAAAAAATACAAATTCCATCAAATTTTATATCCACAAAAGATTCTTTTAGAAAATTCCCAAAAAGTTCTTGGAAAAAGACAAATACATTTCTCAAAAATAACAATGTAGATGTAATTATAAATCTGCGTACTATCAGCCGTCGCTTTGAGAAAGATTACTATGATTTTAAAGAATATTTGATTTCTAAAGATAGTAATATTATTTTTTATGATGATGAGTTATTAACAGATAAAGAAAAACTTGACACTAATATCAGGAATATAATTTTAAAGATTATCCAAAAAGGAACTGGTAAGAAATTGCCTTACAGTACTTCCACTTTAAAATCACTTTTCCAGCCAGTCATGGATTCCAATCGTATATTAATCAATATGCACTCTGGGGGATCCTTTAAATCATGGGAATCTAAAAAATGGACAAAACTTATATCGTCTCTTGTTTTATCTAATAAAAAAGTTGGTGTATATGAAGGATTTAGTGAAAATGAGAAATTGTATACAAAGGAAGTTATAGAAAATTTGCCAGCACCTATCAGAAATAAACCATTAATTTTACGAGCAACAAATTTATATGAATTGGCTATTTTGTTACAAAATTCGTTTGTATTGGTATCTGTCGATTCAGGACTTATTCACCTTGCAGATTCAATAGGAATAACCTCAATAGGTATTTATATAACGACCTCCCCGTTTATGTGGGGAGGAATAACGAATAAATTTCATTATGTAAATAGTGACCATATGCTTGATTGTAAAAATTTCTATCCATTTTTTGGCATGTGTATAAATAATAAACAAAAATGTGAAGAAATATCACAAGGCAAAGATGATATAACTGTCGGATCAGTTTTAGAAAAAATTAATGAAATTTATCATGAAAAGAAAAATTAAAATCGGAATATTTGTGGATGGTGACTTCATCCCTTCGTATGACGGTGCATCCAATAGATTCCATTATTTATCCAGGCATTTGGCAAAAAATGGTGTAGAAGTGGTTGTATTCCACGGATATAGAAAGTGGTCAGACATATCTTTGATAAAAAAAGAACCTTTTAAAACCTATATTTTTCCAATAGAACATTATTATAATAATTTGGAATTGATTGCCTCAATAATCAGAAAAGAATCCATAGATATAATCCAATTTGATAATTTAGAACCGATTTTACTCCAAGGGGTACGGCTTGCGGAGTTGGCAGAAGTGAAATTGGTCAGCGAAATGCATTATGTCGTAAGAAACCTGGCTAAAAAACTTGGTGCAAGCCAATCAAGAATAAAGGAAATCGAGAATATAGAAAAAGAGGTTGGTAAATCGATAGATCATTTAATTTGCCTAAGCAACAAAGACAGACCTTTTCTTAAGGAATTTATAAATATAGATCCAAAAAAAATATCGGTGATTCCCAGTGGCGTTGATTTGAAAGAATTGAAATATGTCGGGCCAAACTTTAAAGAAAAGAACGTAGTATTTTTGGGTAACTTATATTTCAAACCAAATGAAGATGCTGTACGTGTGATGAGAAATCAAATATACCCTGAATTAAAAAAATACGGTTTTCGTTTTACCATAGCGGGCGATTGTCCAAAAAACCTTAAAAAAGAATGTACGACTCCTGGTTTTTCTTTTATCGGCACGATCCCGGATTTAAATAAACTTTTTGAAAAAGCTACATTTGCGCTTGCGCCGATTGACGAAGGAACAGGAATGAGAATCAAACTTTTAAATTATCTGGCTACCGGTATCCCTATTTTAACAACGAGTATTGCAACCAACGGATTTGGCAGAAAGGATTGTTTCCTAATTGAAGACGATTATTCAAAATATGCGGGGAAAATTAAAAATTTGTTAGAAAATGAAAAGGGACTTACTGATATCTCGAAAATAGGATACTCGTTGATCAAGAAAAACTACGATTGGAATATAATAGCAAAACAAACAATAAAAACATACAAGAAGATTCTGGCTATTCCTAAAATAAAAAGGAGTGTTTCTCTTAATATATTAAAGAATAAAGAGCCGGTCTGGCTCCAAGAGGCTGTAGCAAAGCACCGTTTTGGTAAAATAACATCCAAGGAATTACCTAAAAATTTCTCTTTTTCGATCTTGGATAAGAATACAACTAAATCATATGAAGTAAATAAAATAATTGCTCTCGAAGGTATGCCTGGAGCTGGAAAAACAACCTTTATTAAAAATCATCTGGACCACAACAAAAAAGTATTTATTCCTCAACTTCAAATAAAAAATAAACAAATACTGAGTAAAAATAATCTTGAGACATCAAAGCATTTTCTTGCCGCAGAAAAAGATAAAACAGCGACAATCGAAAAGCTTAGTAAAAATCATTCCGAAATCACCATGGACAGAACCTTTATTTCGACACTAGCTTATTGTTACGCCAGATCGAAAATGAATAATACCCCCAGAGAGTACGAGGAGTTACTTGATTTTTATGAGAAAGTAAAAAACAAAATTACATTTCCAACTCACATTGTGTATATAGATGTATCGATAAACAAAAGTCTAAAAAGAAGATATGTCCATTCCCAAAACGAAAAATATCAGAACTGGTTCAACCCCACATTTTTAAATTATTTTAGGGATTTTTACAAAACAGAGATCAATAAGTTTATACCATTAACGCCCCACTACATTGACACATCTAATCTAACTCCGAAAGATGCAGCAAAAAGAATAAATGAAATTATAAAAACCTTATGAATCCGATAACTGTAATTATACCAACACATAAACACAATGACAGATTAGTAGGTTTGGCTAAATTGATTAAGACATTATCTATCAGTTCAAATGATAAATATATCGAAAAAATTCTTATAATAGATAATGGGAATTCTCTCGATAGAAGTCCTGAAAACTTAGGGTTTGTAAATAATGAAAAAATAAAAATTATCGGTGAACCAAAAATTGGCTTGAGTTATGCAAGAAATACGGGGATTATCAAAGCAAAAACAAGTATTGTGGCATTTTTAGATGACGATGTAATCGTGTCTGAGTTTTGGGCCAAAAGCATAGTTTGCGGTCACAGTGAGCATCATGATGCGTTCTGTGTTGGAGGTCCCGTGTTGGTTGAAGAAAAGGAAAACAAAAAATATCCCGTTTGGTTTTCGGATTATTTTCTCAGATTTATTCTACCGCCTTATTTCCCAAAACAATCCTGTAATCTCGAATCTCCTTATTACTTGATTGGTGCCAATATGTCATTTAAAAAAGAAACTTTCGAGAGATTCGGTTTATTTGATCTAAATCTTGGAAGAAAGGGGTCTAACCTTTTGTCTAATGAAGATATAGAATTTTTGGCCAGAATCCCTGCAGGTAAAACTTGGTATGAGTCTGGAGCGGCGATATCCGAAAAAATACCAGAAAAAAAGCTGACAAGAATATTTATGGTGCGCAGATTGTTTTGGCAAGGGATATCAGACTATATTATGGTAAATAAAAAGAGGATTGGATAATTTTTATGACAACGAAGAGATTCGTCTTACATATGGACTTCTAAAAAAGTTAATCTCTTCAATCAAGAAGTTGAATTTTTTTGAATCATTTTGTATGTTTGTCAGAATTTTTGGTTATAAATTCGGTCAGCTTTACATCAAAAGGGAGAGATAGGATCCATTCTACCTCTCCCTTATTTCATATTTGCAAGTATTTGACCGACAGCATTATATGGACCATCAGGTGTGTTATCGATTTCCGATTGTATATATTTACGGAATTCAATCAAACACCGTCGTTCCATTTCCTGTCTCCTGTCGTATTTTTCTTTATCAACGACAAATCTTCCATTGGATCTCAAGCGGCGTACTCGCAAGCGTTCAAGACGTTTTTCCTCATCACAAACGATCAGGAAGACGTAATCGGGCTGACGATACACATTCAGTAGCGGTAGGTCAATATTTATTCCGAAGACTGAATGGTAACAGATTGTTGACCAGATGTATTTATCACAGACAACACTCTGCGTCTCGAGGATCTTGCCGATTTCCCAAGATGCCTGAACAACAGACGAGAGATAAAATAAGAATCTGGCTTCCACGCACAAACTCTTATCAGCTTCCTCTCTCAAGTTACGAAACAAGGCGGGAGGAGTAGTGTAGTACTGAGCAGAAATACACTCAGCTAACCTAGTGCCAATCTCCGTCTTTCCACTACCAGATATGCCTTCCAAGACAATGAACTTGTTGAGTTTAGAACTTTGCATAGTTCACACCCTCCTTTCCGGACACATAATATCACCATAAAACAATAATGTCAACTTGCAGTTTTATCTACATGATATTTCTTTTTACTCACAGCAATACCTCAAGTTTATTTGTAAGTTCATAAACCATCTCTTTCCCTTCGGATTTTTCACAACTTTCCAAGAACTCGCGAATGCTTGCTATGTATTTATCATTATTCACAAATTTAGAGTGAAGGTGTTGCTCTCCTTTCTCATATATTTTTGCAAAATTTCTAAGATGAGAAGCGAAATCTGCCATTTTTATAAATTTCGCTCCTGGGGATATGGTTTTGATCCTCTCGTAATATTCCAGTTTTTGCTCTTGAGTATAATCCTTTGGATGAGAAACTTCCTGAACCAAGTCTGCGATCTGCTTTGAGAAAATTCTCTCTATTTCTTCGTATGTAGCCGACGTATCTTCCAATGTATCATGAAGGAGACCTGCAATCAAAACATTTTTATCTTCTATGTGAAACTCGTCGTTTAGAATTTGAAAAACATCAAGGAAATGATTCTTTTTCCCTATCTCTGCAAATTTTTCAGAAGCAAACTTTTTCGCTATTTCAATTTTGTCTTCCTCGATTCTTTTTTGTTTTACATTCATAAATTTTATTTAGATACATGATAATCACTCCATACTTTTTTAGATTACTAATTGCATTATATACCATCGTGGAAAAACGATAAACATCTACAATAATATATGTGATAATGGGGTCAAAATTTTAATCAGCAAATATCACACTATCATGGGAAATTTCGATAGTTGCAACATCACCGTAATTCAAAGGTTCTATTTTCTCAGCAAGAAGTTCAATTATCGAATCAGGATGAGCTTTTACTGACGAAGTACAAGGATAATAAATATATGCAGGATAGCACTTCTCTTTGTGTTTAAAAACAATATCAACAAGCCAGAAAGTTTCGACAATATTTGGCTTCCACTCCGCCGTTATAATATAGTCAGGTTTTAAAATCTTAATTTTCTTAGGTTCTATATTAATGTTTATTGTTCCTTCATACCATAAATCAACACGCTTAATCCCAGCAGATTTAAAATATGGTTTTTGTTTTGCGATAGTACCAACATCATTCGGAGATGATCCACTCCATAGCCCGGAAGCACCTCGAGTTCCCTGAATAATTTTTCCTTGTATAAGTTTTTTCACAGGTTTACTGTATTTTTCTTGATAAATATTTTTCCAACTCATTAACAATACCGATTACAGAATCGTGAGTCATGATTTTTCTTGCATCTTCAAAAGATACCCACCGTGCTTCATTTATTTCATCTAAGTTATTGCCGACAATCATTTGATCAACAAAACATATGTAATACAAGTTTGTTTTGTTGTAATTTATTCCATTCATCTCAAAAGAATAGTTTTCTGAAAATGTCTGCTCCAATTTTATTTCAACATCTTTTATGCCAGTTTCCTCAAACAGTTCTCTTTTTGCCGTTTCAATTGGTTTCTCATTATTTTCCGGAGTTCCTTTGGGCAAGCCCCAATGTTCACCCTTACTATTTTGAACAATCAATAGTTTATAACCATCATTATTTTTGAAAATCGGAATAATACCGAAAGATTTTACTTTTTTGATTTTTAATCTCGCATTATTTAATTCCAAGGCTCTCTCCATAATCCGCTCGCCAATTTTTAGCCAGTCAAAATATTCTTTGATATCTTTCGGGTCAATCAGTTTAATTTCAGTAATATCTCCATCCAGGTCTGAAACAAAATCCCCATAAGGTTCCACTATACACAATGATCTAGTTTGTCTTACTATCCTGTCTTTTTCATATATATCAATATAACCAACAAGTTCTTGATGTAAAACTTTCATATTTGTTTCTTCTTTTATTTCCCTAATGACAGCTTGTTCATATGTTTCTCCCGGCTCAATACTACCACCGGGTAATGACCAATAGCCTTTTTCTTTTGCATAAACAATAACTATCTTATCACCATAAAAACAAACTCCATGAACTGCTTGCAAAATTTTCCCTTCTAAATCTTTCATAGGATCAAATCCTTCTCTATAGATATAATCATAAACTTGTCCGTTACGTCCTGTAAAAGTTGATTTTATTTCCATAGTAATTTTTACACCCCGCTACGAGATAACAGAGCCTTGATTGTTTTCAGAGCGATTTTTATGTCCAGCCAAAATGAGCGGTTTTTGATGTAGAAAAGATCGTAGGAAAGCTTTGTTTTTGTTTCGCCATAGTCTGTCGCAAACTTTGGTGGAGTTTTCTGATACAACTGTGCCCAGCCAGATAGTCCCGGTTTTATCAAATGACGAATATTGTAAAAACTAATTTCTTTTTCATACAAATTTACAAGTTTTGGTAACTCTGGTCGTGGACCAATAAGAGAAATATCACCACGAAAGACGTTCCAGAGTTGTGGCAGTTCATCAATACGTGATGCTCGCAGAAACGCACCGACGCGAGTTATTTTCTGTTCCCTTTTGTCTTCACCTACACCTTCGTCATCAACAGACATTGTACGGAATTTTATAATATCAATGTTTATGTTGTTCTGACCAACACGTTCTTGATGAATAAAAATCTTGCCTCTGTCATCTAGTTTTATAGCAATATAAACAAACGGGTAAAAAACCAGAGAGATAATACCGAGAATAAAGGAAAGGAAAATATCCATCAGTCGTTTTAGAAAATCGTATGTGAATTTCGGTGAAACAGAAATATTTTCTAGAAACCATGAGTATGTGATGAGAGAAAGAGGAATTCTATCAAAAATATCCTCGTAAATACGGTGGGAATCAATAAATCGGACTTTGGAAAAAATAAGGTTGTACAAATGGGGCAAAAGAGGTGTAACTTTTTCGTGAGAGAAATCAATAGCGATTATTTTTATATTATTTGAATAAACATTTTTGATAATATCTTCTTGGATGTCTATTGCTGATAGATTGTGAACATCAACAGAGGATGTAAATAAAATATCGTATCGGCTGTTGTTGTTAACTTCGTGCAAAAGATCTTTCATTTCATCGCCAACACCAATAAGTAAAGCTGGCTGTTTCTCGCGCTTACCAAAAAAAGTGATACCGTACAGTCTCCAAAACAAAATTGTCAGAAATGAAACAAAAAGATAAATAAATAGAATCGTTTTCGGCGCAATACCGAAAAATGGGATGACGTAGAAGAATACGATGGCTAGTAAACTATTTACAACTTGAGCGTTGAAAATAACACTAGGCAGTTTACTTTTCAGAATGAGAGTATGTTTCTCGTAAAGGCCGGCTATGAAATAAACAATAACCCAGACAAGAAAAAGGATAGAAAATGGGAACAGGTGGAGTTTGAAAAGACTAACAGACGGAGCTTCGCCAAAACGGACAAAAAGAGCCAACCATAGAGAAAAGACAAAGAAAAAGACGTCTCCGACAAAGAGAATAATGGCTTCTTTTTTAGTCAGGTTACTCATCCCGTTAGAGGCAGGTCGCGGTCTCCCATTAACCGCAGATTATTATTAATAATATAACACATATTTTTCACTATTACCTTAAGTAGCCTCGTCAAAGCGACCGCGGCCTCTAACGGGACTCATATGTAATACGGGTAATATTATGCTAAAATGGCTGAATATGCAATTTCCGTACCACGGAAATTGTGCAGCCCATGAAGTTTTGGTCTAGCCAAAAGCTTCTGGGCTGCCAAGGTAAAATGACCATCAATAAGACAAAAATCTGCTACGTCATAACCAAGGGTGTATGGGGTGGGGCTCAAAAGTACCTATATAGCCTAGCTATAGGCCTACCAAAGGATCAGTATGAGGTAGTAGTGATGACTGGCGAAGGTAATATCCTAAAGCAGAAACTTGAGGAAAGAGGTATCAAAACCTATGTCATCGGAAGCCTCAAAAGAGATGTGTCTATCATAGCTGAAATCAAAAGTTTTTTTGAATTAATGAAAATAGTCTGGCGCGAGTCACCAGATGTTTTACATTTGAATAGTCCAAAGGCATCTGGGCTAGGTGCTGTGGCAGGAAGACTCTGTTTTGTTCCGAAAATAATTCAAACTGTTCATGGTTTTACGTGGAATGAAGATAGAAAAATGGCAAGTAAAGTTTCTATATCATTTTTTTCCTGGCTGACTGTCATGCTATGTCACAAAACAATAGTTATCGCTTCAAAAGAAGAAAAACAGGTAAAAGTTTTGCCTTTTGTTAGAGACAGTAAAATTGTACTGATACGAAATGGCGTTGAAAAAATCGACTTCAAAGAAAAATCAACAGCACAAAAAGAAATCCTCGAACTTTGTTCAAGGCGAAACCTCGAACATACAAACATGTCAACCTGGCAGGTCGACATGTTTAGAAATGTATTGTGGCTAGGAACAATATCTGAACTTCACAAAAACAAAGGATTGGAATACGCTATTGAAGCTGTTTCGAAAATCACCTCACCTTTTCTGTTTTTTATCGTCGGTGAAGGTGAAGAAAGAAAAAATCTAGAAAATATAGTTAGGAAATACGGGCTTGAAAATAAAGTTTTTCTTGTTGGTTTTATAGAAGGAGCAAATAAGTATCTAAAAGCTTTTGATATTTTTCTACTTTCGTCTATCAAAGAAGGTCTGCCGTACGTTTTGCTTGAAGCAGGCCAGACTTCCCTTCCAGTTATCGCTTCATCTGTCGGAGGAATACCTGACATAATAGAAAATGGAATAAGTGGAATCCTAACAACAAAAGCTAGACCCGGCGAAATGACCAGAGCTATAGAGTACCTCATAAAAAATCCAGAAAAACAAAAACTTTTTGGAAAAAACCTTCATGACAAAGTCGAGAAAGATTTTTCTATTGAGTTGATGATTGAGAAAACTAAGAAGTTATACTAGATTTCTTTGAAGGGAGAATAATTTCTGTGAAGACAAAATCTTTATCAAAAACTTTTTTTAGCATATTTGAAACATTTTCATAGGTAACTTTTTTAGCGTCAGAGAGTATTTCCTCTAATTTTATTATTCTATCGTTAACACTTAGTTCATTTGAAGCAACTTGAATTATAAAATCTGAAGATCTTTCTTTTGAATTTATTTGATCAATTGCCAGACTATGTAAAGTAGAAAACCTTTCTTTCCATTTACCGTCAATTATTTCATTTATTACATTCCAAATTTCTTTTTCAACTGTACCGACTTTATCTTCACTTGTATTGACTGATATTTCAATCTCTGAATAATCTCTCTGTCTAGAACATTGTATAGAAACTCCATAACATAGAGAATTTTCTATTCTCAAACGTTCAAAAAGAACATCATAGAGAAGCATTCTTGATTGATCAATAATCTCGTTTTCTTCCTCAGCCAATTCATTTGTTGCTCTTAAAATTGAAAACTGAAGTTGTTCTTGAGGATTACCAATTTCAGCACTGTTTTTTTGAAGTCGTAGTTGTTTTGGTTTATTTACTTTTCCTCCATAAGCATTTATTTTTGGCCCAGATGGAAGAGAGTCTATCGTTTTCAAAACAATATCCATTATTTTTTTATCATCAATATCCCCAACTAAAAAGATGGATAAGTTTTCTTTTACGTATTTATTTTTATGAAAATCAGCAACATCTTTTTGTGTTATCTTTTCTATTGTATCAGGCCAACCAAGAGGAGAAGCTATTCTGCTACGTTCGTGTCCATGATAAACATTTTCTGAAACTTCCTTAACATAATTTAGAAATTTATCATTTTTGTATCTCCCCCAAGCCTCTTGAGTAATAACTTTTCTTTCGTGTTCAATATCTTCTGTCCTAACAAATGGATTAAAAACATAATCTTTCATTGCTAAAAGAACTTTCTCAAAATGCTCTGGTAAACATCTGCCTACATATGAAGTCCAATAATGACTAGTCATTGCATTTCGAGAGTTTAACATGTACAAACGACTAAATTCTTTGATGGCTTTTTTGTCTGGTAGACTAGGACAACCATTACCAATAATATGCTCAAGAAAGTGAGACAAACCCTCTTTACCGACAGGATCATTAAAAGCACCCACCGAAAAATCCATTCTAATATGAATACATGGCGCCCATGGTAAGTTTTTGTAATAAACAGACACACCATCTATTTCTTTCTTGGAAAAATCATATGGATCGAAGTTTTTAATATGCATGGCGGAAGTATAGCAGATTAGTTTCTACACACCAACCATTTCGTTTGAGGAGATGGATTTATTTACCGCACGAGATGAGCGTCGCATGCCCATCATCATTCCGAGACCCAAGAATTCGGTAATCAAATGACTTCCACCGTAACTCATAAAAGGCAAAGTGTTTCCGGTAACAGGCAAAAGTCCTATGTTCATTCCTATGTGAACAATAGAGTGAATAATGAACAAAATAGCTAAACCCAGTCCAAAGAGAATTTCGAAATTACTACCTCCACGAGAAGAAATCTTGAGCATTCGCCAGAAAACGATGCCGTACAAAATAAAAAGAAGTATGGCCCCGGCAAATCCCCACTCCTCGGCAAAAGCGGCAAAAATAAAGTCAGTTTGATATTCAGGTAAAAATTGAAGTTTCGACTGTGTCCCGTAGCCAATGCCTTTGCCGAAAAATTGTCCCGAACCGACCGCAATAGTTGACTGGTAGGCGTTATAACCGGTTCCACGAATATCAGTTAAGGGATGTATAAAGTTTTTTATACGATCTTTTTGGTATGGTTGGAAAACAAAAAACCACAGCCCTGCAAAACTAACCAGTCCGACTAAAAATACAGCTAGTAGATGTTTTTTTGAAATACCAGAAACCAAAACCATACCGAGCCAGAGGAAAAATATGATAATTGCTGAACCGAAATCTGGTTGTAGAAAAACAAGAGTAAATATAGTAAAAACGTAGAAACCGGAAACCAGAATATGTCGTATATTTGCTATCTCTATATGTCGCCGAGAAAAATATTTGGCCAAAATAAGTATAACAACAAGTTTTATCGGATCAACTGGCTGAAATGAAAAAGCCCCAAGATTAAACCAACTTTGTGCTCCCTTAAAAATACTCCCAAAAATAAAAAGCAGAAAAAGTAATCCGACTGAGATTGCAAACAAAATAACAATCACTCTGGTACTTTTTAAAAAACTCCAATCAACAGAACTTGCTATAAAAAAAATAATAATAGATATTGAAAGCCAAATAATCTGACGTTCAAATAAATTACTGGTACCAACAAACGAATTCATGGTAACGAGACCAGCTAGAGATAACAAAACGACAGATGAAAAAAGCATCCAATCGATATTTTTACCAAGTGTTTTGATTTGGTTTTTGAAAGATGGTGAAAACATAAGATAGAATCAGATAGCTCTGTACATCACTGTGATAACGTTTGGTTTTCTCTCGCAGAGACTTGTGCCGATTTGACTGTAAATACTCCCGAGAGTTTCTTTGTTTGGTGCAAAGAAATAGTGTGCATCATCCGTACTGATAGATTTGAGAAATCCTTCACTAACACTTTTACCAAGACCTATTGTGTAGATTGTAACGCCAGAAGCTTTTATATTGTTTGCTATGGTTTGTGCAGAAATAGCTGGGTAATCAACCGTACCAGTGAGAATTGGCAGAGTCGGCACTCCGTCAGTTAGAAGTATAATAACTTTCTTCGAATCTGCTCTAGCTAAGTCAGACTTCAACTCAGTCCAAGAATCTGACAAACCACCAGCGATATTTGTTTGTTCCAGTGTTGTCGTACTCAAAAAAAGATTACTTATAGCTGTTGTTGTTGTTTCCTTGTTTGCGGTCAAAACACTTTCGATAGAAGTATTTGTGCCAAAAGAAACGACAGAGACTTGGTCGCGGTCTGTTAGATTGGTTATAAAATTTTTGGCTGTAGAAATAACTGTGCTGAAAGGTTCTGGAGGATTTATACTTTCTGATTTCATACTACCGGATTTGTCCAATGCTAAAGCAATATCTAGTGGATTGAGACATGATTCAACTCCGAGGTTAAATGGTTTTGGCCAAGTAAAGACAAAATCCTGATTGGACTGTTTCAGCAGGTTGTCTACAAACGAATGTGAAGCAGCAACGACATTTTCGTTACTGTCTAAAACAAAAACAGCAAGTTCAATTTCTGGAATACTAACAAGCGAGTTGTTAGATATTGTTCCTGTGATACGAGGAATGGTGCTAGTTGAAGTAAGCGTTCCGTATTGGAGAGAAATATCCGGCTCTTTTGTGGTCTCTTTATGCCACGGTGAGAAATCTAGAAATTGAAAGTCTGCTGATTTTGGTTTAGTTTTCAAAACAATTCCTGTTTCAAAAACTGCAAATTTTTTACCTTTTGGGATACTTGTTTCTCCGCTTTTGACCAATATTAGATTATTGTTCGCGTCATAAATATTGAACTGATATGTTACTTTCGGATTGCTTGAATTTACGTTTGGATTTTGAACATAAGCTACTGCGCTATATACATCACCAGAAATATTAAATATTTTTGACCACAATACAACAGGTGTCAGTGTATCTGTTGTACACAAATTCTGACAACTTCCTCCGCAGTCGACGCCTTTTTCATCGCCGTTTTGTATGCCATCATTGCATGTCGGAGTCTTGTAAATAATCTTCCAAAAAATACCACCAACCAGTAGTGCGACAATAACAATAAAGCCACCGCCATACATGAATCTTCTTTTAGTAGCCCAAAGCGCCATGGAGTAAGTATAAAGTAAAAAGTAGAAAGTAGAAAGTAACACAAAAAATCATATTGAAAAATCCAGCACTTTGTTCTGGCACCTACCTACTGTCACAAGTCAAAGTCTACTGACTTTGCTCGCAACCCCTCCTCGCGCCGACGCGCTCCGGTCTTGCGCGCGGGTCCCAACCCCGCGCTCACCCCTCGAGTATCATCGGCCATAAAAAAGTCTTTAATTAGAATTTTGAAAAATTTAAATACTTTGTTCTGGCGCTTACCTACTTTCCCCGTGAGAGTATCATCGGCTCAACAGAGCTTAACTTCCGTGTTCGGAATGAGAACGGGTGAGCGTGGGATTGGGACCCACGCGCAAGACCTGTGATAGTTTTTTGAAGAAAAACAGAACAGGTGTACAGCGACTGTAAGTCGGGACACCCCATGAATTAACTTGACATAATAAAACTAAAGTGATACTGTGATTTACGAAGGGAGAGAAACCTATGTTCTTAGCACTCGGATTGCCACCACTCGGAACTCAAGGGTATCGACTGCTTGGAGTGTTCGCTCATGAACACCCAGTTCAGTGCATCATCGGGATGTTCGTCATGTACGTCGGGATTCCCGTCGTTGCAGGCATCCTCATCCCGTACTTCGAGAAGCGTCGAGCTTCTCACAGGGCTACTTAGGTAGCCCTTCGTCGTATACGAAAAAAACTTGCATTAGAATTTGAAAAATTTAAATACTTTGTTCTGGCACCTACCTACTTTCCCCGTGAGAGTATCATCGGCACTACGAGGCTTAACTTCCGTGTTCGGAATGAGAACGGGTGTGACCCTCGCGTCAAGGTACCAAAACAAAATATTCAATATTTATTTTTCAAATTCTAATGCAAGTTTTTTTCATTTCAAAGTAAACCCGAACACTAAATTTGCCATTGATTTTATCAAAGCGCCTAAGCGCGATGGCAAAATTAGTGTGCGGGTAAAAGTAAAACTGTTTACCGTGTACTGAGCTTTGCTCTAGTACCGCGGTCATGGACTGAAATTCATTCCATGTAACAGGACAAAGTTGTGATTGTCAAATTTCCTAATAGAAATCGGCTAATTAGTACACCTCGACTGAACACATTGCTGTGCTTACATCTAGTGCCTATCACGTGATAATCTCTCACGGGCCTCAAACGATTCCTAATCTTGAAGTATGCTTCACGCTTAGATGCTTTCAGCGTTTATCATTTCCCGACTTAGCTACTCTGCGGTGCCCTTGGCAGGACAGCAGACACACCAGAGGTCAGTTCACCCCGGTCCTCTCGTCACCTACTCGCTTCGCTCGTAATCGATACGAATATACAAATTATTCGAATGATACGAATGGTTGCGAATATAATCCCCTGTTTCCAGGAGTGTAGACTATACCTTTTCCCCAAGGGTCACCCTTGGGGAAGCTGCATCTTACCTAAATATTCCTGTCCTGAGAGATTTTAATCTCGAAGGACTTTCCAGAGATATCTAAGTCCATCGCTGAGCGATGAGTCGTTACGGGGTCAATCCTTCACTTTCGTTCAGGACGACTTCCCACGGTATTACCTTAAATTGGATTTTGATTTTCAAACAAATTACAAAAGCGGACCCGGCTCATTTATAATTCTAAATCAAAAACATATGAAGGCTTCACCGTTATGAGCAGCATTTTCAATCGTGATTACTCACGAAAGTAGCAATTCAATTACTAGGGGCAAATCTTCTCAAGAATCAACGCCTACAGTAGATAGGAGACCAACCTGTCTCACGCATGTTACAACCCTGAGATTTCTCTCGAACGGGTTTCCACAGATTACTCTGTGCATTGGACTATAACTTAAATGAGTTCATAAAGTTTTTAAAGTTATAAAGTTTTTAAAGTGGGATGCAAATGCATTTCACCTTATGAACTTTACGAACTTTCGACTTTATAAACTTACTCGTCGATGTTTAGTCTCTACGGGCTCTACGTGCTAGAATTTTATGGGAGGTTCCCATGCTTCGTCTAGCACTGTTTGTGCTAGCATTTGGATCGTTGATCCAAAGTTGCTAGCTTCCGGGGGTCAGCAATCGCTGGCCCTCGAACTTTTTAGATTCCCTCGGTATTGTCCTGAAAGATTTTAATAAATCTTAAAGGATTCCACCGATATAAATCAACTTTAATCGTGTAGTGAGCTTTGCTCTACTACTGCGACCGCCGTGATTTGATTGTCTCGCCCTGCGAAGCTCGTATTCGAGCGAAGCAGGGGTTCTATCTTTTATTTAATTTCATAATTAATTTCTAAACGAAAATTCCTCTGAGGATTCAGATTGCACAGGAAATAATTTTTAATTTAGAATTTTTAATTTTTAAACAATTTTTAATATTTATAAATTTTAAATTACAAATTTTAAATTAACTTCCTCCACGGTCTG
>JAHFOB010000003.1:0-41454 GCA_023267045.1 Candidatus Zambryskiibacteriota bacterium | reverse complement strand
CGTAAGATTTTAATTGGCGAACAGCCAAACCCTTGGAAGCTTCTTCACCTCCAGGATATCTTGAGCCGACATCGCTGTCGTATTTTTCTTCTGTTACCAGAAGGATCGGACTATATCTTCACCCTGATCCTGAGCACTTCAAAATTTTCAGTGCGAAGGAGAAGGGGTTCGGCGTGTTAGCATGAGTCTTCCTCACACTCTGACCATTTCTGATCAAGTCTCTACAGGGTCATAACCCAATTTTATATTTCATGGATGGAATAATATATTTTTCAATTATTCCAAATAATTTAGGTATGCTAGATGTTTTAAATCTGATTCGATAATATTCTTTATCTTTGTTTAGTGTTCCCTCTAATCCTACAGTTTTTAAAAGTTCCAATAATTTATATTGATCATCTTTTGAAAACTGCTGAGTATTGAGATAAACATTTTCTACACTACATCTACTTCCATCATCCATAAACCATACTGCCAATATTATTGGATCCAGAATTAAATCTGGAATGCATTTCTTTTTATCTTTATAAAACAAATCCATTATTTTTGTAAATTCCGGATGTTGTTTTGTGAAAAATCTATATGCAACTCGTGTTCCATTTCCCTTACGATATTTTGGACCACTTCGTGTTAGATTTTTCAGTAATTCATATTTCCACTCAACATATTCTTTTTGAGTTATAGAATGATTTACTTCAAGAAATGCATTTTGTCTCCCTTTTACTTGACGAATATATCCGTCTCCTAAAAGAGTTCCTATAATAAATGACTTCTGTAATTGAGTTAGACTTCCCGCGGTATTGTCCATACTACTATTATACCATTCGGTATCGCTTGTATATGGAGTCCACCGTTATAAGCCAAATTATTTTTGTATCGCATTACTACGATAGGCACCCCGATGTTTCTCAGAGTTTAATCTGAGAGTTAAGGTGCCGAACTGCACCGTCGCTATGGACGCTTAGGTGCAACCAGCCTGTTATCCCCGGGGTAGCTTTTATCCGATAATCTCCGGCCGCCTCTAACACGGACCGTCGGTTCACTATGTTCTGCTTTCGCATCTGTTTGGCATGTACGCCTTACAGTTAAGCCAGCTTGTGCCATTACACTATCGCCATGGTTTCCATTCACGGCTAGCTGACCTTAATAAACTCCTCCGTTACTCTTTAGGCTCTTTGTTGAGTACAACAAAGCGCGGATTACGCAGACTGAACGCAGATTTCGCGGACAGATACGTAAATGCTTTGTTGTACTACTCTGCATGTCGCCATGCAGGACGGACTATATCTTTATCCTATTTTAACATTTTAGGATAGTTGGGTTGTAGTCTCTACGGGTGTTTATAAGTTTTATTGAAGAAGTAAAGGAGAATTCCCTTACTTCGAATGTACTGAAGAGAAAGAGAGCGCGAGAGTCTAACTCGCTCTGCTCTATTATTTGGTCTCTCGCCGCCCACTATGTAGCTCTACAAACCTCTACACTGGTTTCGGTTACCACCCAAATAACTTGGAATTTAACCCAAGAGTTATGCTCAAATACACTAAAACTCCCTTCCTCAATAAAACTTACAAACTTCCCTCGGTATAATCTAAATAATTTAGATTTCCACCGATATAACCAACTTTTCTCATACCACTCTCGCGGTATGGTCCCCCTTATTTATTTTTTTCGGTGTGAACCACCATGAGGCGCCACGGATTCAAAGAACAGAATTTCCCGCATTTTTGTCCGCGTTATTCCGCGTCAAGTCTGCGTGAGTCTGCGCTCTGAAGGATAGCGCCCCACTAAAACTACCCACCAGAAACTGTCTCTGCCCGTTTTTGCCGTGCAGGTTAGAAAATATAACAAACAAAATGGCTATTTCACTGACGACTCCACGCTACCCGAAAGTGCGCTTCAAAGTCTCACCACTATGCTACGTATGCAAGTCATATCCTCAATATCAAGTTGTAGTAAAGCTCCCGGGGTCTTTTCGTCTAACTGCAGGTAACCGGCATCTTCACCGGTATTGTATTTTCACCGAGCGAATCCCCGAGACAGTTCTCCAGTCATTATACCATTCGTGCACGTCGGAACTTCATGTTCCTTCCACTATTTCTAGTGGCACTGACTATATCTTCATCTCAATGTTTTCAAAATATCTTCTCGACTATATTTCCTTTTACCACCTGGATTCATTTTACAAGCAAGAGTTACTATTTTTTGTAAACCTTTTTTGTTTTTATGTTTATCCTTTTTCATCAGAAGACAAATCGTTTTGAATAATTTGAAATCTTTCTGTTTTGATGATAGAAGCGGATACGTGTCAAAGTGGGGGATTACTTTTGTAATTAAGTCGTTAAGACTTCTTACTTCGTATTTCAATGTTTTATCAGAAATATCTCTGCGCATAAAACCTGATTTAAAGATTTTTTGCATTGCAAAGAGAGTTTCCGATCTGTCTTCATTTTGACTGACAGAAAAACTTGGTTTGGTTTCCCAACCCAAAGTAAATTTGTCGCGTTTTGAAAACGAAACACTAAAACATCCTTCACCGTCTACATATCCTGAAATATATTCGTTAATATTTCTTTTCATTGAGAGTTGGCGTGTTATGTGATGTATAATAATTCTATATTAAGTATACACCCATCCTGGTCGCCAACAATAGCTGGCGACCAAAGTCGATACGGGGTCTAGTTACCTAGACTTCCCACGGTATTATCCTGCTTTCATCGCACCTCCTCAAGTGCTCCAGCGAGGACTCCACCGTTATAAGCCAATTTTATCTCGAGATCATTCTCGAGTTGGGCAGTTCCTACCCGACAAGGAATTTCGCTACCTTAGGCAATATTATATTTTACAACATAACCTTGTGGACTATATCTTATCAGTTTTAACAAACTGATTTTGGCGTGTAGTCTCTGAGGATTTTCTAAGAGTGTCGAATTGGTCTGATAATGTTTCGAATATATATTCTTTCGAATATTTTCTATTTTTACCTTGAGCATTCATTGTGAACGCTATGTCTACAATTCGCTTGAATCCTTCAATATCTAGATGAACTTTTTTATCCATCATATCTACTATTTGAGAGAATTTCTTAAAATCCTCCGTCTTAGTAGCTAATTGATATTTGTTAAAGAAGGGTACTATTTTTTCATGAAGTGTTTTATTGTTCTCCACCGAATACGTAAATACGTTATACGGAGAAGTTTTTCTGTGAAGTCTGCCCGTTTTAAATACTTTATCTTTTAAAAGAAGAAGTATATCTATGTTATTCTCGTGTTGATACACTTGAAACACCGGGTTCAGAATCCATCTCCAACCTTTTTTCAAGGATGGATATTTTTGTCGCGTCATCGCGACACTAAAACTCGATTCACCATCCACAAAACCAGCAACAAAATAGTTTAAATATTTTCCATGCAGTTTTGAGAGACGATCATAGTATTCTTTATGTTTTTCTTTTGTCATCGTTTTAATTAGATGACACTCTTAGAATCTTTCCTGCTGATTGTCCGCGTCGGCTTTTAGATTTTTACCATCATGGTACTAAAAGTTCATTGCGGAGTTTCCAGCATTTGGCCAAATTTTAGAACGGCCCTTTTTGTTTCCCAGTTCCAGTTTTTTGAAACTGAAGTTGGGCGTAGCAAAACTACCGTTCATTTTGTGTAGCTTTTTGTATAATGATAAACAACTTTAATTTTAATACCAAAAACTTTTCTGTGTTAACTCATTGTCGCCAATGAGATCGGACTATATCATCTCCTCAATTTCTCAAGGGTTCTGCGTATAGTCTCTGAGGGTTTCCTTCGATTTCTCTCAGGATCTTCCCTGCTGATTGTCCACACTTCAAGATTTGTTACTCGCCCCTCGCTTTCGCTCGGGACAAGTATCTGAAGATACTTGGAGTTTCCAGCATATAGCAGAATTTTTTATAACTACAACAGTCCAGTCTATAGTTACGGCCGACATTCACCAGGGCTTATGAGATCCAGTGCGCACAGCGCACAAGTAAAAAGTTTAAAAGTTAAAAGTTAAAAGTGAATGCAAATGCATCTACTTTATACTTTATACTTTATACTTTCCAACTGTGTGCTGCGCACACCCTCCTCATTTGACCTTCTGGCATTGGTCAGGCATCACCCCCTATACATCCTCTTACGAGTTCGCAGGGAGCTGTGTTTTTGGTAAACAGTTGCCAGAGAAACTTTAGCTGCGGCCCCAGCACGCTAAGCGCGATGCAAATTTTCAATTTTCAATTTCTAATTTTTAAACAATTTTTAATGAATCAATTTTAAAATTAAATCATTTGATTATTGTTTAAAAATTTAAAATTAAAAATTTTTAAATTCACATTGTACTCAATGTGCTGGGGCAAGCCTTATTCCGAAGTTACGGCTGCTTTTTTGCCGAGTTCCTTGGGGATCTCTCACTCGTTCGCCTTACTCTACTCGAGCTGACTACCTGTGTCGGTTTGCGGTACGGATTCTTTTTGATATGAACCCATCACAAAAATAACCACGTAATCAAACACATAACATGTTTGACTACCCAAACATCAAAATTTCTGTAAAAAATAAAGTTTCGCTTCTCAACATATCTCGATATGTTTCAAAGCTCATCCTTTATTTTTTCCTCGAAATTTTTTCGTTTGGCTTAGTCATTATTTTTGTGATGGGTTCTTTTAGAAGTTTTTCTTGGAAGCGTGCTTTGTACAATTCCCTTTGACGAATCGCCAGGTTTAGATACTGCTTGGTATTCTCAATTAAGAGCTCGTGCGGATTTGCCTACACGACTACCTCACAGCATCTACTCAAATCCATAATGAGCAGTACATACTACACTCCGTCACTCCATCAAAACAAAAAGAAGTTCTGGAATATTAACCAGATGTCCATCGGCTGCGGCTTTCGCCATTGCCTTAGGCCCGACTAACCCTGCTCTGATTGACATTGAACAGGAAACCTTAGTCTTTCGGCGCGAAGGGTTCTCACCTTCGTTGTGGTTACTTGTGCCAACATTCTTACTTCGCAACGCTCCAGCGTGGGTCGCCCCTTCGCCTTCACAGCAGATGCGAATACTCTCCTACCACGTGCCACTGCAAAGCAGTGGCCGCAGACTAACGCTGACTTTACACAGACTACGCGGACTTAATACAAAAACGAATTCTTGTATTTGTCTGCGTAAGTCTGCGTTTAGTCCGCGACTTCCGCGGTCAATGCTTTGCATTGACACATCCTCAGTTTCGGTACTATACTTAACCCCGATTATTTGCGGCGCGGAATCTCTTACTGAGTGAGCTGTTACGCTATCTTTAAAGGATGGCTGCTTCTAAGCCAACCTCCTCAGTGTCTGAGAAATTCCACCACCTTAAGTGTACTTAGTATAGATTTAGGGACCTTAAATAGAGATCTAGGCTGTTTCCTTTTTGACGTACGGAGCTTAGCCCCCGCCGTCTAACTGCCGTATTTTTAGTCCTGTGTATTCGGAGTTTGATAGGTCTAGCGATCTTTCGACCTGTCCAGACCTTCCAGTGCTCTACCCCACAGGGGAACATACGACGCTAGCCCAAAAGCTATTTCGGAGAGAACCAGCTATTACCAGGCTCGATTAGCTTTTCACTTCATATCACAAGTCATCCCAATGTGTTGAACGGCATATGGGTTCGGGCCTTCCGTAGGATTTCTCCCACGTTCACCCTGCTCATGACAAGCTCGCTCTGGCTTCGGGTCTATACCGCGCGATTGTCAATGCGGAGCATTGACCGCAGACATACGCAGACTTGAAGCAGACCGACGCGGAAAAAATTCAAAATGCAAATTAATGCATCTGTATTTCTTCAGCGTTAGTCCGCGTTTAGTCCGCGACGTTCCGCGGTCAGTGCTTCGCACTGACATGCGCGCTATTCACACTCGGTTTCCCTACGACTCCATCCGATGAAGGACTTAGTCAAAACCGCGCAGTATAACTCGTTGGCTCATTCTTCAATAGGCACGCCATCACCGTCACGTCTCGCTGAACTCGACGGACGGAATTTTTAATTTTCAATTTTTAATTTTCAAAAAATGATCAATTTTCAATTTTTAAATTGAAGCATTGAAAATTCATTGAAAATTGTAAATTTTAAATTGTAAATTCCGTTGTGTCGAATGCAATGAGACGCAACGGCTATGACTCCTTGTAAGCATATGGTTTCAGATCTATTTCACTCTCCTTATCGGAGTTCTTTTCACCTTTCCCTCACGGTACTAGTTCACTATCGATCTCAAAATGTATTTAGCCTTACCGGTTAGTTCCGGCAAATTCCTCCGAGCCACACGTGTCTCGAAGTACTCAAGAACAGAAACAAAGAAGATATTTTATTTTCACTTACGGGACCATTACCCTCTAGGGTCGTGCTTTCCAGCACATTCAGTTAACAAAATATTTTTTAACTTCTCTCATAATAAATTATGACGTTTCTGCCTTATAACCCCTAGCTACACTTCACTACATTCGTGTAGCTCGCAGACTCACGCAGACTTAACACAGACTACGCTGACAAAATGCATTGCACTCGTCTGCGACCGTCCGCGTTTAGTCCGCGACTTCCGCGAGCTCACTAAACACAGTGAAGTGAGCTAGGTTTGGGCTCTTGCGTTTTCGCTCGCCGCTACTTGCGCAATAACAATTGTTCTTTTTTCCTCCGGGTACTGAAATGTTTTACTTCCCCGGGTGAGCATCGCACATAATTTGTACGACCTACATACAGCACGCTAAGTGCGATGCAAATTTTTAATTTAGAATTATTAATTTAAAAACAATTTTTAATGAATTAATTTTGAAATTAAGACATTGGTTATTGTTTAAAAATTTTAAATTTAAAATTTTAAATTCACATTGTACTCAATGTGCTGTATGCAGAGGTTTCCCCATTCAGAAATTTTCGGATCACAGGTTGCTAGGCACCTCCCCGAAACTTATCGCAGCCATGCTACGTCTTTCATCGCCATTTTGAGTCAAGGCATCCACCATACGCTCTTAAATTTTCTATTAGAAAACTTAAAAACCACAAATTACAAAATATGACCACTCACATTTTGTAATCTTTTTATCCTTCACCTTTGCTTACACAAAGATTCAGGATTTCGTCCCTCGCCCTTCACCATTAGGTTCAGGACTCGGGACTCAACTTTATCCTGTTACATAGAATTAACTACGTAACAGTGTCTCCACTTATCTTGCTTACCAAAATAAGTGGAATTGTTTTATACTTCGTCCCTCGCTTTCGCTCGGGACTCAGTATCTTAATTTGTGTTAACAAATTAAGACTTTTACTTTTTTATCCCGTTAGAAATCCGAAATTTTAATTTCGGTTATTTCGCACGGGATTACCTACTCCCGTTAGAAGTTTGCCAAAACAAAAGTTTTGACTTCTAACGGGATGAATCCATCTACATTTTCCGAAAAGACCCCGCACCTCGCACTTAACGTGCTCGGCACGAATTCTAAAAAATGTGATGGCATGAACCCGCCTAACTTTTTGTGACAAAAGTTTGGCGGGAATATTTTCAAGTTACATACAGAATTCTTTGTTAAAAAGAAAATCCCGCTTTTTACAGCGGGATTTTCGACAACAGCTAAATAGCTATTACCTTTTCCGCTGTAAAATTAAGTAAATATTTAACATATCTGTAATGGATAAGAGTATATAGGAGTCCACTCTGGGTGTCAAATACCGACAGATGTGGATAAATAGATATAAAATCGCGACTTTTTAAGACACGTATAAATCCCTGCTGGGATTTTACTATGCTCGGAAATCAAGAAAACAATCTCCTTCTCGCTCGTCTTCTCGACGAACTCGCCTTGATTACAAGTGCTCAAACAGCGTCTTCAGACTGACGCTTCCAGTCGTTGTTTTCTAATTTCCTGTGCAATGTCTTAAAAAATCGCGATTTTATTTTTGGTTGAAAAGCGAAAACCGTCCTTGCGAACGATAGTCGCAGGACGGTTATGGAACGATCGAGTGAGAAACGGAAATAACACAAAGATTGGGGTCTTGTTTTTGCTTGGCCACCTTAATCGTATCTATCAAAAAATCCTTCAGTAAACCATCTTGGGGAATATCATACTCCCCAATTAAAGTTACTGAATAAAAGACATTCTGAGAGTACGTATCAGAAGAATTAGCTATTCTACCAAGGACTACTGTAAGCAAAAGTTTCATTCCGACCTCCGACAGGATATTGCCACTAAACAATGATTTTGTCAAAACAAAAACCACCCTGAGTTTGTCGAAGGGTGGTTTTTGAATTTTGTGAGGATTTTTGTTTCGAGTTCAAAAGTTTTCATAATTTGAGGCGAGGTCGCGTATAAAAAATAAAAAACTTCCGTCAATGTACGACAGTACATCTCCGGAAGTTTTTTATTTTTTATACGATGAGATCGTCCAAATTTGAAAACTTTCTAATGGTGAGAGACATCGTGCGAAACCTTTTCGATAGCCCTCGCCGCTGCCTGCTGTCCCCCAAGTCCAAATGACAATCCAAGAGCGAGTGACACCGCAACAACAAAACCAGTAAAGAGTGTTTGGATAAACGCTCCTGCGATGCCCATTTGTGACAAACTAACCAAGATTGCAAAAACCCACACAGCCCATTTTGCAACTGTTGAAAGAAAGTTAGCTTGAGAGAGACCTGCTGATTTAGCTGTAGCATTTACGATTCGTGATACTACATCACCGACTACTGCACCGACTAGAAGTATGAGTACTGCGATGATTAGTTGTGGCAAGTAACCGATAACTATCTGTTGTAAGAAAGCTGTAACTTGATTCAAACCAAGAACATCAAAACTAGCAATCAAAAATACTACGATAATGAAGTATTTTACGATGCCGCCCAAGAAATTTCCTGAATTAAGATTAAGTCCTGCTTTTTTGACAAAATCCTCAAAGCCAGCTCGTCTTAAAGCGTCATCAAACTTTATCATCTTCATAAAGTGTGAAATAGCTTTATCAATAGCTATCCCAATAGCCCAACCAATACACAAAATAATCAAAGCAACAATCAAGTTTGGAATGAACATAATCACTCCTGCCCAAAGGCCTTGGAAAGACGTGTTCAAAACTTGACCCCATGTATCTAGAATCATATTAACTATATTAACCAGTAATGCCTATATTATATAACAAGGGCTATACAATAGAAAGCCTGTTTAAAACCTTCTTATGTGGATAGTCCAAAATGTCCCTAGTGAGCTTATCGAACATACTTAGGCGATATTTGAAGTCTGCCGTTGTAAAATAAGCGTATTTTAGCTCTTTACCTATCTCTGATTCTAGTAATTTGACAGTATTGTCTAGCCTTGTCCTCTTTACACCATCGCCGACTATTAGGATATCCACCCTACTTTCTGGATCTTGGATGAATAGCCCAGCAACGAGGACTAGTTTTATGCTGCCTAAACGAGAAATTCTCTTTATAAGTTCTTTGGAGTTTAGGGGTTCTATATTTATGAGGAAATTTTGTAGTTGAGAAAGATAACCAAACTCTGGATCAAGAGCGAAACCCTGGCCACGCTTTTTCTTTTTGTGAGTTGATCTATGTTTAACTAAACCCATTTTGAGCAAGCCCAATATTTCTCTACGAACTTTTGAGGATTGGACTTTGGCACGTTCAGTAATATCACGCGTATCAAAGACTTGATCTGGGTTAAATAAGAAAAGCCGCATTATTTTGACTTTGTTTTCTGAGCCAAACAGTTTGCTTAGAGTTTCCATATTACGAATTATACGAATGTAATCGAATTTACGAATAAGACTAAACTCATCACCCCTATACTAGCAGGTTATTACAAAAATGCGATAGATTGACAAAAAGACCCGAGATGGGTCTTTTTTGTTTGTTATTTAAGAGTCTATACTTCGCCTTCCGGCTCAGCATGACTTTGAAGATTACTTCAAAGTCACTTTCGCGCCAGCTTCCTCAAGCTTCTTCTTCAAAGCTTCTGCGTCCTCTTTCTTCATACCTTCTTTAAGCATACTTGGTGCTGCGTCAACTAGATCCTTTGCTTCTTTAAGTCCAAGACCTAGAGCTTCTTTAACCACTTTGATAACTGCAATTTTAGTTGCACCACCATCTGTTAGCTCAACATTCATAGTTGACTTCTCTTCACCACCTGCGGCTGCGCCTCCGGCCTGCGGAGCTGACATAGCAACTGCTTGGCTAGAGACACCGAACTTTTCTTCTAGGTGTTTTACAAGCTCGTGTAAATCCAAAACTGACATTTTCTCTATACTCTCAACAAGAGTTTTAAACTTTGCTGGAGTTTCGACTGTTTTGTTTTCTGTTTCCATAATATTTTAGTTAATTTACAATTTTTAATTTTACAATTTTCAATCAATTTATAATGACCCAATTTTCAAATTGAACTATTGAAAATTCAATGAAAATTGAGAATTGTAAATTGAAAATTATTTTGTTTTTGCGATTTCATTCAAAGCAAGAACGAACCCCTGAATCGGCGAATTGATAAGGTTAACAAACTGTGCCCGTAGAGTTTTGAGACCAGGAATTTGAGCGATTGTAACCATCTCATCTTTGCTCATAAACTTGCCTTCAAATATTCCACCAACAATCTGTATTTTCTTATCAAGTTTCTTCTGAAATTCATACACTCCTCGTGCACCTTCTATTGGATCAGTACCATATACGATACCGAGCTCACCAGGAAGTTCTGGCATACTACCGACATACCCACCCTCGGAAAGAGCTTTCTTTGTCAGAGTTTTTTTGGCGATAGTATATCCAACACCTTTTTCTCTCAAGGTTTTTCGTATAGCTGACGACTCTGTTACAGGAAGAGCGTGAAAGTTTATGAAAACTATTGACGCTGAATCCTTAACAATTTTTTTTAATTTAGAGAGAATTTCTCCTTTCTTTTCTTTACTTATTGCCATGATAAATAAGTTATCAAGTTGAAAGTATAAAGTTAAAAGAAAATGCGAATTTGCATTCACTTGATAACTTTTCACTTTCAACTTTTTACTAATAAACCGACCTAAGGTGAAACTCACAAATAGTGAGATCTGAACAGAAAATTAAGTCCTTCGATAAACTAAGGACATCTGTCGTCTTTGACCTTATGACACTACAATATAGGAAAAATAAATTGTGTCAAGTTTATTTAGTGACCGATTTTATAACAGAAGCACTGCTGTCAGAGCTGACACCGCCCTGCTCATATACTCTAGCTGCAAGAATAATAATAATACTTGTTGAAATAATAGCGGCAAACCCCAGGAAAAACTTGAAGAAATCTTTATCAAAATATTTTGACATATTATTGAAGAGTTGCTTTTAATTGGAGAAGGTTTGTGTTGTTAGGAATAGCATCGAGCCCCTGATCGACTATATTTCTGGCTTTATTTAAATCTTTCAAGACGTCCCAGTAAAATTCAGCAAGTTGAATATAAGTACTGGCTTGTGTTGGAGCTTTTGAAATAGCTAGCTTAAAATAACTTTCTGCTTTTACATTGTCTTTCAAAAAATAGCCGTATAGATTTCCTAAATTACCGACAGAAATATAATCCGCTGGGGATAATTTACCTGCATATTGCCAGGTTATTACAGCTCCCTGATAATCCCCTGCCATTTTCTGATACAAAGCAAGATTCATCCATGCAGAAAAGTTAGATGGGTCCTTTTTTAATTCTGCTTGCAAAGGTAATATTTTTTCTGTTGCCCGAACTATTGCTTCTGTTGTAACCGTTGCAGAGCCGAGAGGCCTCACAGGTCTGTTTAGGTCAGGTATGGGTTGTGGTACACCACTGCCATCAACTTGTTCTATTGTGTAAGAACCTGTACCAGAAACATTTCCAGAAACTGAAGCTTCCCCTGTTTTGACAGTATTAGTATCTGTAGTTGTAGCTATATTTAGAGGTTGCGCTCCACTATTTGATCTTTTATCAAGAGCAATATAAGCCCAAAGCAAAACTAATGCCGATAAGATGCTTAATATTATTTTATGTGTTCTTGTCATTTGCATGAGGGTCATTCTATCATATTTTTTGACATTCAAAAACTGGCATTTAACCAGTTTTTGAGTTTTAATTTAAGTAGTTCAACCTAAAAACCCTTATTTTTAGCGATCTCAACAATTTTAGCTTTTGTTTTCGGTCCGAAAACTCCATAGCCTGACTGCCCTGACTTTACTATACCGTATTTAACTTGAAATTTCTGAATAGCTTTCTTTGTTGCAGGACCAAAATATGTAGTTTCATTTCCAGGAGAACCAGCGCCAGATAAATTGACTTGCGTATCAGAATCAGAGTTTAGAATTTTTTGAAGTGTTTTTACTCCATCGACTCTACTACCAGACAAAACTTTTGCAAAAAATTCTACTGTTATGATTGATGAGCTATTGTTAGAACCGGAAGAAGGATTGACTGCTCCGATAGTCTGTGCAACTTGCATATTTGGGTTAATGATAGGAATATAACTCGCACTACCACCTCCCCCAACAGGTGAGCCATTACTACCTGCGGTTGTGGTATTTGCTGGGGCTGTTGTATCTGTTGCATCACAAGCTGTAGCCCCGACAGCAACAGTTACTGTCCCCGTTGGACCACCTGATGCCAAGGTTAAATCTGATGTACTTCCACAGACTTGAGTCTCACTATATAGAGTACCAGAGGCATCACTTGAAAAAGATCTCCTATCTGCTGAAGTTACTTTTATACTGGAACCTGACGGCAAAACCACAGAAAAAGTGGAATCCCCGTTTACAGTGATTGATTGAATTGAAGCGTTTGAACCAGCAACAATAAGATTGACTCCACCAACTGTGATTATTGTATCTGTATACAAGGTAACATCCGTTGAATCTGCTCCAGCCAAACTAGGCAGAAGTCCAAATACTGCTGTTAAGATAACAAGTCTGGCTAATAATAAATTATTTTTTATCATGATTTTAACTAAATTATTAAGTTAATAATTTAGTTACAAGCTCCATATCTTATAACTGGAATAACGCCCGCTGTGGATGCTGTTGATGAAGCGGCAAATGACATATTTAACTGTGTATTAGTACTTGTTGCATTAAAGTTCATGCAAAAACCTTTTGTTGCTGATGTTGACAGAAAACTTGCTGTTGAAGTCCCTGTGCTTGTTACTGATAACGTCCCAGCTGTAGCAATATTACCATTTGAAGCTGTGGTTGTAGCGTAACCACCAATAGAGAGATCACCAGCTATTGATACAGGGCCAGTTGTTGAGGCATTGGCAAAAGTGGATAAACCACTAACTGTCAAGGTACCGCCCGTAACAATACTGGTACTAATAGTTGTTGACGCTGAAGCGGCTATGGCGCTCATCATTATTCCAATAACAACTACAGAACCATAAACGAGATGATCCTTTTTTAAGGATAAAAATTTTGACATATAATTATTTAGCTTTTAATAAGATTTAATAAAAAAATTGTGGTCTGTAATCCAAACCTAACTGAATTATACAGCAATTGTGAAGATTTGACTTAGTAACTGTGGATAACGCATCAATTCTAGACTTTTGGGCAAACAAAAAACACTCCATTTCGAGAGTGTTTTTTGTTTAACTTCTAACTAAACAGTAGAGTCAACTAATCTAAGATTAGAATCCTCTAGACTGAAGTAGACCTGAAGTTGGGAAGCCAATTATACCATATCCTGTAGTCCAATCATTTGATAGGAAGACGGACGTGGATGTTGCGTTAGGTGACCAGATAAAGTTACTGCTTGCAATACCTGTTGCAGTACTCGTAGAGACTGATGAGTCTGACAACATCTTTGTCACTACCGAAGCGTTTGTAGCGTTTCCGGTAATAGAACCTCGAAGTTCAAAGTATCGAGTCGTTCCAGCAGGAATCTCCACTGGGTTTGTAGCTGCTCTGTAAACCAACGTTATCAAGCTACCTGTGGCTACACAAGTACTACTTGCAATAGTTTGGTTAATTCCCGGAGCAGAACCACAAGCGTTAGTTGTAGATGTAGCTAGATTTTCATCAACCTGACCACTACTGTTTGTTCCACCAACAGCGAAGTTTCCGGACATAGCTGTTGAATAGCTAGCATCGCTATATCCAAACAAGCCAATGTTTGAAACTGTAAGTGTTGAAGTAGCAAGAGTGAAAGTAAACTTGTTGATACCAACGTCACCGTGTGAATCAGCAGTGACCTTGAATCTCATAAGTCTACCGTCACCTATACCTGTTGAACTGAGTGAATCAAGAGCAATGACTGGGAATGTGTTGAACACTCTTACTCCAGCTACACCTGTTGCAGCACCTGTTCTAACAGTTGATCCAGATCCTACACCTGTTCCTTCTGTACTATCAAGATCAATTTTTACCAAATCACCTTCTACAGCAGATCCAACTGAACTAACGTCAGCTAGGTCGGCTTTGACTGTGATCAAAGTATCTGTATCTCTTATAAGAGTCAGAGGACTACTTAGTGTTGATGTTGCAACTGTAGCACCGCTTGCAAATATAGCTGTTCCAATTGGATTAACCATATCGCCAGCTTTGTACAAGTAAACTTGTGTCAAGTTTCCTGCAACGTTTGTACTGTTTCCAGTTGTAACAGCTGTCAATATCAAACCAATTTTAGTTACGTTGATATTGTCATTTGTTGCTCGCAACTTGATAACAGACATTGTCTGACCAGTTGAACCTCCTGCGGCAAGAGCGTAAGAAGGAGATGAAGCAT
Organism: Candidatus Zambryskiibacteriota bacterium; assembly: GCA_023267045.1. Taxonomy (GTDB): domain Bacteria; phylum Patescibacteriota; class Minisyncoccia; order Phycocordibacterales; family DATDWN01; genus C7867-006. The sequence continues at coordinate 26,738 of JAHFOB010000003.1, read as the reverse complement.
CAATTGAAGCTGCTAGAGATCCGCCTGCTACTGTCATCAAACCTCCTACTGTAGCTGCACCGTATGTAGGTGTAACTCCAGTACCTGATGTCACTCCTGTTATAGAGTAATCATTATCTGTGTTATCACGATTGACTTGGAAAGCTGTAGCTGATGGAACACTTGCTAGGTTACATTCAAAGACCAATGTCTTGACAGTTCCTTTTGAAATGACAAGAGAATGATCGAAGCTTACTACAACCTTTCCACCACCTGTCACAAGCGTATTAACTGTTCGTGACCCTGTGTTTAGAGGTGTTCCGTTATCATTTAGTGTACAACCTGTTAGGTCAGCAGCACTAAATGTACCAGTTTCTGTAACTTTAACAGGGAAAGATGCAATTCGTACATCTTCACCTGACTGTGATGCGTCAAGCTGGTAGTTTGCAAGAACAAGACCCTGTGTTCCACCGACAACATTTGCTGCTGATGGTTGAGCTGAAATGTTAACTGCAAGAGCTGCCGCCTTAACCGTCATTGAGTTCATAGTAATCTGACCAGTTGTAATATTTACAGTTGATCCTGTTACAGCACCCAATGGGCTAGTCCAACCTGAAGGTGTAGTTTTTGCTTGTATAACTGCACCGTTTGAAGCTCCAGATGGAACTTTACCCTTGACTGTGTAAACGTGTCTTCCTGTAGGGAATGTAACTGTGTCTGTGAATGTAGCAAGTTGATTTGATGAACTTGTCCAAGTTGCATCTACTGGGCCAGCAACGACAGAGCCGTTGTTGTCAACGATAGAAACACTTGTTACAAGACCATTAAGACCAGCTGTTGAAGTAGACAATGTTACAACCATTCCAGAGATCGATACTGGCTCTCCGGCAAAGTTTGTAGCAAATCCACCCAAAACTTGGTTGTTTACTCCGGCAGCAATGTTTTGTGCCGCAACTTCATTAGCTTTGCTGATAGTTGTTACTGTACCAGCATTGATAGTTGTTGCGTAACCATTGTACCAAGGTGTATATGTACCACTTGCTGCAACACCGTAACCGTAAGTCTGACCAACAAAGTAAACGTCTGTCACTTTGTCGATATCAAGATCTACTGTTCTTAGGTTTGAGTTGCTTCCAGTAATATCGACAGTTGAGTAAACATCGATTGAATTACCTTTTGGAATCAAGATCCCTCCAGGGAATACACTTGTGTAATACTTACCGTCTGATGAAACTACTGTAGGGTATGAAGTACCGTTTACAATAGTAACGACATTACTTACATCAACTGCACTTGCTGTACCAACTTGTCTCCATCGTAGAGAGAAGAGTTTCAAGTCTTCTGCAGAGTTTGCAGTAAATTTAACACCTGAAACCTGAACCCCTGTATCACCGATATTTTTTGTCTGTGTAGTACCTGGGTCAAATGCAGAAGTTGAAGTTGAAACTGTACCTATAGCTAGGTTTGAGTTGATAGTCTGTTGAGCACCAGTTATAGGGAATGATCCAGAAACTGAAGCAGAAGTACTGACTCCTACAACAGTTAGACCAACAACCTGCCCACCATATGAATCCAAGTTTGAAATCATATTACCAGCAACTGTCAAAGCTTTTGACTCACCAGGATTTAGGATGAACATATCACCCACTGTTGCCTGATCATTTGAGTTAAGAGTCTTTGATGTACCAATTTGGACATTGTTGTTGTCTGTCAAAACAATTCCGCTGAAAACTGCATTTGCTCCAAGACCTGTTCTCTGTACAGTTATACCATTTACAGTAATCTGACCTGAACTTGTGTTTGTTACAGTAAGATTAGTGAAAGGTACTCGTGCTGCTCCTTCAGGAGCAAGAGAGTTAGCAGGTTGTGAACCAGCGTAAACTGACAAGCTTCCACCTTGTGGGTTTGTGCCTGGAGTAACTGGAGTAACTACTCCACCACTCATTGTATTCAATTTAGCTCGAGTTATTGGACCTACGTAACCAGCTACTGGTGAAATTCCATATTTTGTCTGGAATTTCATAACAGCTGCTTTTGTAAGACCTCCAAAGTATGAAGATTCACTACCTGGTGAACCAACTCCTGAAGAGGCAACCCGTGTATCAGAACTTCCATTAAGAACCTTTTGTAGATTCATAACATCAGTACCTGTACTACCTACTGTTAAGTTTGTGTTGAATGTGTAGCTAGACATCATTGTCCCGCCACCTGTTGTCGCTGAAAGTTGTGCTTGCAATGCTGAAATCGTTGCGAGCAAGCTGTTGATCTGTGCTTGTAGATCTGAAGCTGTATCTGCACTAGCCATTGCTGGCACGAAAGCAGAAACCGCCATAGCAAATCCAACAAATCCAGCTGCCAACTTTGCAGTTCTTGATTTTGTTATCATATATATTTTTAATAAAACAACTTTCCCTATTTTTACTATTAATAATCTGTAGAGAAGAGCTGTCGGTAAACAATTAACTAAACTTAATAATTTCTAGACGTGATTGAAATCCAATCGCGCCACATACTAACCCCTCACTTTAATTTGCTTAACTTTACATTCAACTTAATCTTCACTCAGTTACAAATTAAAGCAAAAGAATGAAAACGTACTGACATAAAATTTTTCGACGCCTAAAAGCGTGGGGTAGATGATAATTTTGGTCTGAATTTCAGTAGTTCTTAACATGGAAGGATAAACAGTACGTCTGAGAGCACGACAAAAATCGTGCTTTTATTTTAGAATCCATATTTATCCGCACACTAACTTTGTTATTGACTTCGTCATGCACGATTTAGTGCCATAACAAAGTTAGTGTGCGGATTTAGTTTTCAAAGTACTTATTCGTCCAGAATTAGAGCTATAAAATAGTCCTGTATCACACTGTACCTTCGTACAGTGCTCAAAGACCATTATATAGTCTCCTTATAAGACTTTCAAATCTAACTATGTGGATAAGTATTATTTTTAGCCTTTTTGCCCAATTTTGTTAAGCAAATAAGCCCAAAATACACAAACATCCACCTAAGGACATTATTTCACAAAGTAACCTCAAAAGTCAATCCCAAGTCAAGACTACTGTAGAAAGGATAGTCTGCCATGAGTTAATCTACTGTACTAATGAATATTTACTCCAACGTCTCTCACCTGCTCTTTTTACCATCCCAGCTGAAATAAATGATATAAGTTCCCTTTGTATAGTCTTTTCGCTACAATCCTTGACCACCTCTGCTATATCTTTTATAGTCAACTCCTTCTTCTTTTTCAATAAATTTAATATGGTATTTTGACGATTTGACCTTTTGAAAAACCTGCCGTAATTTGCTCCAGAATCTCTGTCTTTTAGCAAGTTATGAGACATTGCAAAGTTTGTATTAGTCATACTCATAGACCCAGTTTGTCTGGAAATATGCCCACTTCCTATAGGTAAATTAGACCCAGTTAAATCAAAGAAATCTCTAGAAATTACTTCCTGTGAAAAATCTTTTGAAGCGCTTTTATCAATATTAAAACGATCAATAAGAATAGAAAACTCATTTTTTAGAATAGAAAAATTCATTTCTGAAATAAGCCCACCACGGAAGGAGATTTCTAGTAAGGAAATGAGCTCAAGAACTCTAGTTTTTGTGTTGTATATAAAATCATTTAGTTTTGATTTTGGTATATCTTTGTAGGTAATTATAAAGGACAAAAGTTCTGAAACTTTTTTCCTTAAAACCCATTTCATTGGTTCATTTTCAGAAAACAAACCAGTGATAATGTACACGGCAGAAGCTAGTTTTTCTGTCTTTTTATAGGAAAAAACAAAATCAACATCTTTATCAAAATACGATATAATATCAGTGTTTTTTGGGCTTATTTCTGTTGTTATTTTCTTGTCTGATTCCATATTCTTATTATAAATTTGTCTCTGAAATGTCCTTTATATTAGCCATGATGTCTTTATGTGTCTTATATAATACTAAATGTCCTTAATGATGTCAAGCCTGTGTCTATTATAGATACTAAAAGACATCTGTGCAATAGTTAATAGAAATAAAACATCTTGTAATATGTTTGTCCAGAAGACCACACCCTATTTTGGAATTAAAGTTTATTCTGTTAAAATATAGGTATCATGTCACGGAAAGATAAGAAAGAAAACAAAAAGGATAAAAGGGGGGATGATGATACAGATGTAGGGGGTAAATATCTTAAAGAAGAGACTGTTAGGGCTATAGTAGCTGTTATGTTTTTTGTTTTAGGGGTATTTCTAGTTTTGTCTTCTGGACTAATAGACAAAGGTGGTTTTGTTGGTAGAGGGGCATATGATATGTTCCATTATCTATTTGGCGTTGGATATTACCTATTACCGATACTTTTCTTTATTCTTGGTTTTTCTTTTTTCAGATCTCTTCATAAAAAACTGGCTGTGACTCACAGTATAGGTGGAGTATTGTTTTTTATCTCTGCTCTATCTCTTATAGAAATTTCTTCAGCTGGAAGGGGGGGACTTATTGGTAGTTATATTTCTAGTCCCCTTATTAGTCTTTTTGATACGCCAGTTAGTGTCATCGTACTTCTGGCTTTTGTTCTTATTTCACTTATTGTTATATTTGATGCACCTATCAGATTTAAGTTTATAACTTCCCTTTTCTCTCCTCTGTTTAAGAAAAAAGAATTAGTTGAAGATGATGATACTGATCTCATAATAACAAATGGTGAAGCTCTCCAAGCCGAAAACTCAAAACTTTCTAAAATTGAAACCTCAGTTATGGAAAAACCCCAAGAACCAAAAAAAATAGGGGAGGAAAGAAAAGACGAGTTTGGGATAAGTCCGCTTCTATGGAATGGCAAGGAATTTACACCTCCACCACTGTCACTACTTGAACAAGATCGTGGAAAACCTGGGGTTGGAGATATTAAAGCCAATTCAAATATTATTAAACGAACACTTGCAAACTTTGGTATAAACGTAGAAATGGATGAAATATCTATAGGCCCATCTATTACACGATATGCTTTGAAACCAGCAGAGGGAGTAAAACTTTCCCGAATCGTTGGACTTCAAAATGACTTGGCTTTGGCACTGGCCGCCCACCCAATCCGCATTGAAGCACCGATACCAGGTAAATCACTTGTTGGAATTGAAATACCGAATAGCACAAAAACAACTGTTGGCCTTGGTACACTCCTAGCTGGTAGTGAATTCCAAAACTCTGATAAACCGCTTTTGGTCTCGCTCGGTAAAGGTATTTCTGGTATGTCATATTTTTCAAACTTAGCCAGATCTCCGCACTTACTCATTGCTGGAGCAACTGGCTCTGGAAAATCAGTCACAATCCATGCTGTTATAACATCACTTTTGTATCGAAACTCCCCAGATAACCTGAAGTTCATCATGGTTGATCCAAAACGCGTTGAACTGACTTTGTACAACAAGATACCGCATCTTTTGACCCCCGTTATCACAGACGCCAAGAAAACTATTTTGGCCTTGAAATGGGCGGCAAAAGAAATGGATAGGCGTTATGATGTTTTGCAAGCCGAGAGTTTACAAAACATTGCTTCCTATCACAAAAATGTTTTGGAGCCTGAAATAAAAAAACGTAAAGGCAAAAAACCAGCCGAAGGTGAGAAGCAGGTAGAAACAATGCCGTATATAATCATCGTCATAGATGAATTAGCAGATATTATGCAAGCTTATCCTCGTGAACTTGAATCAGCTATTGTCCGTCTTGCTCAAATGTCCCGAGCTGTTGGAATTCATCTTATCCTTTCAACACAGAGACCGAGTGTTAATATCATAACTGGTCTTATCAAAGCAAACATCCCGAGTCGTATTGCACTGCAAGTTGCTTCGCAAATCGATTCTCGAACGATACTAGACATGAGTGGAGCAGAAAAACTTCTTGGAGCAGGAGACATGCTTTATCTTTCCGGAGAAATGTCGCAACCTCAACGCATCCAGTCTGCTTACATTTCAGAAAACGAAGTCAAAGCTGTGGTTAAATACCTAGTTGATAGTTATGAAGATGAAATACCAAACGAAATAAATCTAACTGGCAGTACTGAAAGCAATGGCACAAAAAGTATTTTTGAATCAACAATAGGTGATGACAAAATGGAAGATGATGATGACATGTACGAAGAAGCGAAGCAAACTGTTCTGGAAGCTGGCAAAGCTTCGACTTCGTATCTGCAAAGAAAACTTGGTGTTGGATATGCTCGTGCGGCAAGACTTATTGATATGCTAGAAGAACGCGGAGTTGTCGGTCCTGGTTCTGGGGCAAAGCCAAGGGAAGTCATGGGCGGAAATCATATCAATCATACTGAATCGTCTGCACCGGATCAAACTACAGAATAAATATCCCCCGTAGTAGAAGTTGGCATTGCAAAGAATACTTTGCAAGAAAACAAAATGCCAACTTCACTACAGGGCCTATCCCGTAGTGAAAATGATATGAAATTAACAACTTATTTAAATGAAAGTGATATAAAGCTCGTAGAGCTATGTCATTTTCTACTACCGGGATGAGTCGCAATGCCCTATCTACGCTCCGAATCGCACTCCTCTTGCTCCTAGGTCTTGTTATCCTTGGATATTCACTATTTCAAGCCCAAAAGCTCATTACTGGGCCTGTTATTGAGATCTACAGTCCCCAAAATGGCTCGACTGTAAACGGCGCTTTGGTAGAAATAGAAGGTAGAGCCTATAACATTTCCTACCTAAACCTTGACGACAGGCCAATATTTACAGATAAAAATGGTTATTTTAAGGAAACATTGCTTCTGTCACCCGGGTTTAATATAATCAAACTAGATGCACACGATAAGTTTAAAAAGTACACAGAAAAGCAATTAAAAATAATATTAAAAGAATACTAACCGCGATACTAATCTACGAATACATACGAATGATACGAATAAAATACGAATTACATTTATTCGTTTCATTCGCATAATTCGCATATTAGCATCGATATAATTAAAATCATGAAGAAAAAAGCACAGAAAGAAGCTAGACCGGTAGTTGGAGCAGTCAATATTGAAAATACTCTGCGAGAAATAAAAACGAAGTTCGGAGATGACTCCATCATGATGCTTGGCGACAAACCTCACGTCGACATAAATGCTATTTCAACTGGCTCGATCGGTCTCGACGCCGCACTTGGAGTTGGCGGTTTGCCACGAGGAAGAATAATAGAAGTTTTTGGCCCAGAGTCATCGGGTAAAACAACTCTAACACTCCACGTCATCGCTGAAGCTCAAAAGAAAGGTGGTTTGTGTGCTTTCATCGACGCCGAACATTCGATGGATCCAGAATACGCAGGTAGACTCGGTGTAAAAACAAAAGAGCTTTTGATTTCCCAACCAGACAACGGTGAGCAAGCTCTGGAAATCGTAGACTCCCTTGTTCGTTCTGGAAAGGTTGATGTTATTGTTATTGACTCCGTCGCAGCACTTACTCCAAAAGATGAAATCGAGGGAGACATGGGAGCACACCATGTTGGTAAACAAGCACGCCTGATGTCACAAGCTCTCCGAAAACTTACAGCGATTGTGGCAAAATCCAAAACGATAGTTATTTTTATAAATCAAATCAGAATGCAGATCGGTGTAATGTTTGGCAACCCAGAAACTACTCCTGGTGGAAAAGCCTTGAAGTTCTACACTTCAGTTAGAATAGACATTCGTCGCATCGCCCAGATAAAAAAAGGTGAAGAAGTTATGGGAGGACGAATCCGAGTGAAAGTTGTCAAAAACAAAGTCGCCGCACCGTTCAAGCAAACAGAGTTTGACCTTATGTACAACGAAGGTATTTCTCGCGAAGGTGAACTTATTGCTCTTGGTGAAAAAATGGGAATTATTAATAAATCTGGCACAAGTTATAACTATGGTGATGTAAAACTCGGTCGGGGATACGACGCTACTCGACAATTTTTGAAAGATAAAGAAAATAAAAAAGTAGCTGACACTATTCTAAAAGAAATCCGCGCAGGCCTAGCTAAAAACGGTGGATCTGTTGTGGCAGTAAGTGGAAGTGAAGCAAATTCAGAGTCTGGTGAGTAATTTGCAACGCAAAATCTCTTTCTCCCAATATCTCTCGAAGAGACCGTTCGTTTTGCCAGCGCAAAACTCTCTTAGTGCTCGGGCTTGATTTGTCAATTTCCGCTATCACTCATTTGACAAAACCATGCTCAAGCCCTGCGCAGTCTCTTCTCGAGACATTGCTCAACGAGATTTTGTTTGTGGTGAAATTATCAGTATTAAAAATTTTCATATCTTTCGATATATCGAAAGATATGAATCTACTACAATATACTGTAGTAGATTGATAAGTTTTTTAAAAGCAGAAAACCGGTCGAGCATGTTTTCTGCTCTGACCGGTTTAGTTTTCTTGATCAACTTCCAGTTCACACCCGATAAGAGGTAGAAACTCTTCCCAAGAAAATCGACTCTTTTGTCTATCAGAGTCCTGTGACAATGGACCACTATACCAAAAAATATGTACTTGAAATTCCTTGTTGTCTCGGTCCACAAACACAAGCTCGTAGACAATACCTTCGTTCCCTTCCCATTTAACTATCATCCCTCTTTCGAGACTCATTTCATCTGAGAGATGAATCGAACAAGGAAGACAGGCCTGGCTTCCTTCCGGATAGTAGGTCCACTCAATTGACTCCCAAGAGATCTTTGGCATAGGCTACAAACTCCCAAACATTTATAGCAATTAAAATTATATTTGTCAAACTAGCTTTTGTTCCCTATTTAAGCTATATTGTTTCGTACTTGTCCCGTTAGAAACTGCAGTCGAAAGTACTCGGGAAAATATATTACAAACTTATTTAATTTATAGCCCTTAAGTCAAAAACTTGATGGATTTCTAATGGGATGGCAATGCTAGACTACAGTGAAATAACGGAGCGAAAATATATTGTATTTAACGGCGAACCATGGGAAGTGCTTACTTCTCATGTTTTCCGAAAACAGCAAAGAAAGCCAGTTAATGCTACGAAAATAAAAAATCTTATTACAGGTAAGGTAACCGAGCAGTCTTTCCATGTATCAGAAAAAGTAGAAGAAGCAGAAATTGATCAAAAAGATGCAAAGTTTTTGTTTGCAAACCGAGGGCAATTTACATTTTGTGATCCAAAAGATCCAAGCAAGCGTTTTACCCTATCGGAAGAGTTTATCGGATCACGCGGGAAATTTCTAAAACCAAATTCTATTATAGAAATCCTTTCTTTCGGCCCTTCGACAGACTCAGGGCAAGCGAAAATCATTGGAATCCATATGCCAATTAAAGTTGAGCTAAAAGTAGTTGAAGCACAACCAGCAGTTAAAGGTAACACTGCTCAAGGTGGCACTAAAACAGTAAAGCTTGAAACTGGAGTTGAAATCCAAGTACCTATGTTTATAAAAGAAGGAGAAACAATCAGAGTTAATACCGAAACGGAGGAATATACCGAACGTGTCGGTGGCGCAAATTTTTAAATCTCTTTCTCCCAATATCTCTCAAAGAGACCGTTCGTTTTGCCAGCGCAAAACTCTCTTAGTGCTCGGGCTTGATTTGTCAATTTAACCACTCGCTTTGCTCGGGATCAATTGACAAAACCATGCTCAAGCCCTGCGCAGTCTCTTCTCGAGACATTGCTCGACGAGATTTAAAAATTGCTGGTTTTTTATATAAAATAAAGAATCTCGGATGATTTTCAAATCTCGTCGAATCATAACTTTTTCTAGTGTCTGCGGAACCTGTGAAAAGGTGAGCAGAAAGAAAATTTTCAGCAGAAAATTATTCTGTTACTAGAAAAAGTTGTGATGAGTAAGAGATTTAATTATCGACTAACAAATGGCAAAAGCCCCATAAAGCGAGCTCGTTTGACGGCATTAGCCAAGTTCCGCTGATGATGCGCAGTCACACCTGTTTTCTTGCGAGAGATAATTCGAGCATGGGGATTCAGGAACTTTTTCAAAAGATCCACATCTTTGTAGTCTATATATTTTATATTGTTTTCAGTGAAGTAACACTTCTTTGAGTTCATAAAGTTATAAAGTTTAAAAGTTATAAAGTTAAAAGGGGATGTCTTCAGGGTTTATCTCTTCTTCTGGATACTCGATAGTGTCCATAGCTTTTTTGTGATCATCATCGGCTGGAGTAGACGATGCGCTTGGAGTAAATCCCCCGCCCGCTCCTGCTGGTCGTGGACCAAACTGGATTCTATCGGCAACTATCTCTGTGCGATATTTTTTTACACCACTAGCGTCATCCCAACTCCTCGTTTGCATTCGGCCTTCAACAAGTATTGATGAACCTTTCTTCATGTACTGACCGACGATTTCTGCTTGGCGACCAAAAACAACGATATTGTGATAATCAACATTTTCTTGCTTTGTACCATTTTTATCTTTCCAAACACGATTTGTAGCCACAGAAAAACTTGCGACTTTTACTCCAGACGGAAGCGCTCGTATCTCTGGATCTCGAGTCAAGTTCCCTATTACCATTGCTTTGTTTAAATACATCCCGTTTAGAAACAGGTCGCGGGTCTAATGAGCCACTTCCCTGTTCTTATAATTAATTTTATTAATGAATATTTAACATATTACTTTTTTCTTTGCAAGCGACCGCGGTTTCTAACGGGATACATATGAATAAGTTATAAAGTTTATAAAGTAAAAAGTTATAAAGTTAAGCTATGACAAGCTCGTCAATACTCTTGTCTATTTCCTCGGGACTTGTTTCTTTTACAACATCTATACTATCGTCTTCTACTGGTTCATCTTTTTCCTCATTTCTTTTTGGTTTTTCCTCTTTTCCGAGTTTCATTTTACCAAAAAGAAGTGTGTTTTCTCGCACAGTTTTAATAATAAGATAACGCAAAACATTCTCACTACTGTCTAGAGATTTCTTTACTTTTTCCATTCCATCCCGTGAAAGTTCAAACTTTAGCCAACCGAAGTAAGCTGTATCAACTTTATGTCGTGTGGTTCCTACAACTTTGGTCATAGGGTAAGCCAGGTCAATAAGAATCGGATTTTCGTCCGAAATAATTGCACCGCCCAATTCTTTTATGACTTTTTTTAAGAAGTCAGCAGAACTGGGAACTTGCTCGGAAGCAAGGGACGGAAGGAGTAAAAACGAGACCTCATAAACAGCAACGTTTTCATCCTTTTCTTTAATATTTTCTTGCATGAAACAAACCTTATCACAACAGACTCTATTGCGCAATATACCTCAAAGCGTTGCTGCATAGAGCTGTTTTTAGCTCGAGAAATGGCTCACCTCGTATCTCTGACAGCTTTTTGACCACCTCGGTAACATAGAGTGGTGAATTTCGTTTACCCCTGTGAGGCACTGGAGAGACAAAAGGAGCATCTGTTTCAGCCATAAGCATGTTTAGAGGCACGGTTCGAATCAGATCATCATAATCACGTGAAAAGGTCACAACTCCTGTAAAAGAGACCATAAAACCCATTGCTAAAAATCTCTTCAAAATTTCCAAATCTCCTGCAAAAAAATGCGCATTGCCTTTGAGCTTTCCGCCAGAAGTTTTAAAGTGGTGCTCTAAAATGGTCAGAGCATCTAAATACGCATCCTGCGTTCCCTTACTAGAGCGAATATGAAGCATCAGTGGCTTTTCAGTAGAAATAGCTAAATCTATTTGATATTCAAAAATAGTTTTCTGAATCATCTTCAAATTCAGATCATCTGGAGACATCCGAAAATAATCCAAACCACACTCACCTATTGCTACAACTTTTTTATGTTGAGCTAGTTTTTCTAATTTTTGTTCAAAAACAGAGTCTTTGTTCAAATCTCCCGGATGCTGTCCAACAGAAGCAAAAAGATTTTTGTGCTTTTCAGCGAGCTCGACTGCTTTTTTGCTAGACTCTAAATCCGTACCTATTGTTATAGTGCCGATTTTTGCTTCTGTTATTTTTTTTATTTCCTCTTCCCTATCTTTATCAAAGTCAGGGAAATAAAGATGTGAGTGGATGTCGAAATATTCTAAATTCATAATTTTCAATTTACAATTTTTAATGAATTTTCAATGTTTAAATTTTCAAACTAATCCTTGCGTAGAAAAAGAGGTTTTTCTGGCTTTTTTGAATCCTTAATAAGATCAAGGATTTTTTGAGAAGTTTCTGGCATTGCTGGCTCTAGCATTTTCGCAATGTGATATAAATCCAAAAGTAAATCAGAAATAATTCTCATAGCAGAGTCTGGGTCTGTTTTAAAAAGTTTGAATGGCTCTTTTTCTTGTATTTTTTTGTCAGAATTTGAAATTTTATCCCAAATCTCTGACATGTAACCGACAATATTAAAATTTTTTATTTCTACAATATTAGATGACTCTGGCAAAGCAAGAGAAACTCCAAATTTTTCGGCCATAGTTAAAACTCGAGAAACTAGATTACCTAGCCCATTTGCCAAGTTTGCATTATAGGAATCTTTGAATCTCTCCATAGTAAACGGACTGTCCTCAAAGTTAGAAAGTTCTCGTGCCAAGAAATATCTGACAGCATCTGTGCCATACTCGCTTACGAGATCGACTGGGTTTACTGTATTTCCGAGTGACTTGGACATTTTTACTCCACCGTTTCCTGTAATAAAGCCGTTTATTACAATGTGTTTTGAATTTGGAAGTCCTGCTGACATAAGCATCGCTTGCCACATTGCACTTTGCTGGCGAAGGTTGTCTTTGCCACAATATTGTACTGGTGTTCCCTCTTTCCAAAACTTTTCAAAATTTTCTGTATTTTCCGGCCAGCCCAAGGTTGAAATATAACTAACAAGAGCGTCGAACCAGACATACATAACATGTTTGTCATCGCCTGGGACAGGAATACCCCATGACATTTTTTCTTTTAGGCGAGATATTGAAAAATCCTCAAGTCCTCTTTCAACAAAAGCCTTGATCTCATTAAACCGAAATCCTGGAATAACAAAATCTGGGTTTTTATTGTAAAAATCTAAAAGTGGTTTTTGAAATTTACTGAATTTAAAAAAATAGTTTTCTTCTTCTCGTATCTCAAGCTCCATATTTGGATGAAGTTCACAATGACCATTTACAATTTCCGAATCCTGCTTTTCCAACTCGCATCCAACACAATATTTTATTTTGTAATTTTTTTTATAAATATCTCCTGCATCGTTACACTTTTTCCAAAACTCTTCTGCAGCGTGTAAATGGTATTCATCTGTAGTTCTGACAAAATGAAGATCTTCTGATAAACCCAAAATACTCTTTAGATCTTTGAACTTTTTTGCATTTTCATCCACAAACTCTTGAGTGTCTTTTCCGGACTTCATGCTATTTTCAAATATTTTCTGACCATGTTCGTCAGTGCCAGTATTTAGAAAAACGTCAAACCCTTGGAGTTTTTTCTGTCTTGCAATAATATCGGCCCGAACAAGCTCCATAGCAAAACCTATATGTGGCTCGGCGTTAACATAAGGCAGAGTTGTTGTAATATAAAAAGATTTCATTACTACGAATTATTGAGCATTCTTTCTGTCATCAGTATTTTATCTTTTTCAAAATCGTCAAAAAATTCTGTTAGAACGGCTGATATCGGCACAGCAAGTATAAGCCCGATAAACCCAGCTAGTTCCCAACCAGCGGCTAAGGCGATAATAGAAACTATAGGAGAAACCCCAACGACTTTTTTCACAACTAGCGGATATATGAGTTGGTTTTCAAATTGGTGAACAATGACATACAACCCAGCAACAATAAAAGCAGTTGATATTCCACTGGTTACAAAAGAAATCATAATAGCTGGTATAGAAGCCAAGATAGGACCAAAAAGTGGAATAATCTCAAATGCGGCAGCCAGTGTAGCGAGTAAAAGCGCGTTTGGAATATTGAGAATAAGAAGTCCAAGATAAACAAGCATCCCAATAATAATTGCCAAAACAAGTTGACCCTGCATCCACAGACCTATTTTTCTCTGTGACCGTTTCCAAAGTGAGACAACATATTTTTCGTGTTTTATTGTTGTGATGGCTTTGAGAAATTTACCAACGCCATCTTCCTCCACAGCAAGATAGAAAGAAAGTATTGTCATAAGGAAAAAAGATAGCAACCCTCCGAAAACAGTGGTGACAGTTGCAAAAGCATTGGAAGAAATAGTTCCTATAACAGTGTTTATTTGCATTATTACTTTATCAAGATTGAGACCGTTGGTTATACCACTGACTGACGAGAAAAATTGATTTGTAGTTAAACTGGCTATAGTACTTGAATTAAAATAAACTGGAAAATTTCGCAAAAAATCACTTGATTCAGAAAGTAAAGGAAGAAGTAGGAAAAAGACCAAAGCAAGAAGACAGACCGCAACACTAATGTAAATCAAAATAACAGAGAAAAGTCGAGGCAACCCACGCTTAACAAACCAAAGTGTCCCTGGCTCAACTGCTGAAGCCACAACAATAGACATTAAAAGAACAAGAACTAAGTCTTTTAGAATAAAAAGCACCACAAAAAGCAGGATAATGACTATTGTTTTAGCTATTGTACCAGCGCTTATGCTAATAGTTGGGTCCTTAAGTTCCATACTGGAATGATAGCACCCGATATAGACTTTGTAAAAACTAGGAGAACTGTGATTTTATGAAAGATATAATTTCTGGAAGTTGCATTCTTTTTTGTTTGCCACTGTCACGGTCACGCATAGTCACTCCGGCGTCTTTTTCAATTGTTTCAAAGTCTACCGTCACACACCATGGGGTACCTATCTCATCTTGTCGTCTATATCGCTTGCCAATATTTCCGTTATCATCAAAAACCACCGCCCCAAATTCTTTTTTGAGCTGTTTGTAAATCTCTCGGGCTTTTTCTACGAGCTCTGGTTTGTTTTTAAGTAATGGGAACACGGCGATTTTAACTGGAGCGATTTTAGGATTAAAGGCTAGATAGACTCGTGATTCATCGCCCATCATATCTTCTTTGTATGCAGAGACAAGAACAGCAAGCATTGTTCTGCCGTTTCCAAAAGAAGGTTCAACAACGTGAGGGAAAAACCTATCTTTTGTCTCTTCATCAAAAAAAGTGAGGTCAACCCCAGAACCAGCAGAATGGCTCTTTAAATCGTGATCTGTCCTGTAGGCAAGACCGTATAGTTCTTTTTTGCCAAAAGGATAATCAAACTCAAAATCAATCGTTCGTTTTGAATAGAAAGCCCTGTCCTCTTTTGAAACTTCCAACTCATGGACCATATCTTTGTTTATCCCAACTCTTTCAATCCATTTCCACATTTCTCCCCGCCAATATTCAAAATACTTTTCCCAATCTGCTTCTCTAATAAAATACTCAAACTCCATCAGATCAAATTCCCGAACTCTGAAAAGAAAATCTCGTGGAGCAATTTCGTTTCTGTAGGCCTTACCTATCTGAGCTAAACCAAAAGGTAAATCCGGATGCATTGAGTCAATAACATTTTTAAAATTAAGAAACATTCCTGGAGCTATCTCTCCTCGGAGATATGCGACACCATCTCCAGAAGATCCCACCCCAACAGGAAACATCAGATTGAATGCTTTTTCCCCACCCAATTCACCTCCGCAATCCGGACATTTTTTCTTATCCTCTAAATGATCCGCGCGAAATCTGTGGTGACACTTCTTGCACTCAATCATAGGGTCTGAAAATCCTGAGAGGTGCCCGCTGGCTTTCCAGACAGCTTCTGGGACAAGAGTAGGTGTAGAAATACCAAAAATATTTTCTTGTTCAGTTACAAAATGTTTCCACCAAAGTTCTTTTATATTGTGGGCAAGCTCGGCACCATATGGACCATAGTCCCACGTACCAGCAAGACCTCCATAAATTTCAGAACCTTGAAAGACAAACCCCCTACGTTTGCAGAGTGAGACTATTTTCTCCATCAAATCGCTGTCTTTTTCATTAGTTTTTTCTGACATAAAGTTATACTAGACTAAATTTAATTATTTCACAACGATATCACGACCAAATATAAAAGTTGGATCAGAGTATTTTGTACTAACCCCACCGACACTAACACTTATAGGTTTCTGTGTGTAAGTATCTATGGCGGTAGAATCTACTTCTGAAGTTAAGAACGGAGACGAACCAACCTGATTTACACTCGGTGTAAGACCGACTTTGAAATAAACTTGTTTCGGTGAATAAATATAGCCTATACCATAAGAAATACTTCCAATTGACCATGTAACTGTCCGTGTATCTGGGCTGTAACTTACTCTCTCCGAGCTTGGTGAAATTTCTCCTTTCCACTCTACTCCAGCTGGCAAAGTAGTTGAAACTGTCACATCATTTAAATCATTTGTGGAATTAGTCAGCACCCAATTTATTGTATAAGTCGTCTCTGTGTCCGCTTTTGGAGGAACAGGGCCTGTGTTGTTAAATGTCCCATTATCACGGAGAGATCTGTTTGAAAGTCCCAAAATAGAATTTATTTTTATGCTGTAGTCTTGAGACGATGAAATATTTTCAGCATTTGAACCAGAACGATCCCCCGTCATATTAACATGAACATCTATGTGCGGATTTTTGACTATAGTACCTTGTGTTAGGTTTGAAATAGAAGCGACAGAAAAAGAAACCTGGCCGACATCCCCCGGAGAAAAAGTGGCCAAATCCGCAGTGCTATTTTTATCCCATAAAATAACATTGTTAACAGATTGGAAAAATCCACCATCGCTCACAGAAACTTTTGACCGATCAAAAGCATTACCCGAAATAGTAGCTTCTATATGATTGTTTAGAATTTTGTCAGGCAATGTATTTTGCCATTTTATTTCAACAGGAACTATTTGTGCCACTTTAGCGCTAGAAACTTCGTTTGAGCCAACACTCAAATCAAAAAAGGATTTGCGGATTCCTATGGTGATAGTTGAGGCAGCCAGTGTAGTGTCAAAGTCTTTTGCATTATCTTGACTCTGTGTTCCAGCCGAAATAACAAAAGATCGATCTTCCTCGTTCTGACCAACCAAAACACCACTGATAGTTAGAGTTTTTTTGTCTCCGTTTTTCAAATCTCCGATATCCCATATAGAGTTTGTGCGCAAAGGTTTTATGTTTGAATCTTTGTATGTAAATCCATACGGATAATCAACTCGAATAAGTGTGTCCTTCAAAGGCACACTCGAATTAGAGGTAACATCTACAAAAATTTTTACTGTTTGGCCTGAATTTATTTCTTTTGGTGATGAAACGTCCAGCAAAATCGGTGATGAACCAATGACCACATCGTACGTTTTTTCTTTTGAGAAAACTGCGTTTGAACCCTTAATTGTATACTGAATTGTAAATGTGAAAGTTTTTATAGCATCTTTCTCGCCAAAAAGAAGTACACGTACTGTGTACTCTGATGCTTGCCCATTGTTAATAGTACCTAGATCAATTTTATCCCGAGTTAAAATTTTGTTATTTTGATCAACAGATTCTGCCCCGGACGGATATTGAATAGAAAGAGAAACCCCTTCGAGGTTTGTTCTGTTACCGTTTATAACAGTAATACCCATATCAAGTTCCTCACCAGAAGAAACAGAAGTTGGAGCGACGATTTTTACATCCAAGTTATTGGAAGAAATAGTATTGAGACCACCAAAGAAAATAAACAATGCTATGCAAAGAGAAATGAAAAAAAATCCAAGAGAGCCAAGCAAAAACTTATTAAAAAAGGAGTTATTTTTTCTTTTCATTTCTTCGGGTGAAAGAGCAAAAGACTTTGGTGCACCCCAGTCTATAGGAGCATCTATCTCACGACCGGCAACCGGAGTACGTTTTTCCTTCGGGACAACATCCTCGTTTCTAGAATATAAAGTCCTTTTCAAACGTTCTATACTACTTTCTTCATCTTGAGGCATGAGAATAATTATATCATAAACCAAAAAACGGCTATAAGTGGCTCTCCTTCAGGGCTTTATTTATGATCTGTACTAATGCTTCCCTATTTCCACCAACTTCTTGGAGCAACTCGTCATTCCATTCCCTCGTATTTTTTATATACATTTCCGTACTACTACTACTTGCCACATATCCGAGTTGCCACAACACACGCAAAACAAGAAGTGTTTCTAGGTTTGCCACATCTTTTTCTATTAAATTTTTCAGAAATTCAAAACCAGAACTGACAGTTTGGAAAATTTCTGGATGAGGAGACTCACCAGTAATCATTTTCATAAGAAAGAAAGTGATTTGAGACAACGTTCTGCGAGAATACACTGGATAATCAAAAAAGAAACTACTTTTCTGTGAAGCGTTTGTGATCTTCCAACCATTTTTACCTTTGACACAAGAAATAGATATATGACTGTACTCCTGAAGTGACGCCCGAAGCTTTGAGGAAGACAATCTAGCTGAACGAGCCGAAGCCATGATCAGACCTAGATCTTCTGTCAAAATATAAAGTAAAATATTTGCTTCTCCAAAAGCTTGTCTTTTTAGAATTATAGCTTCGGTTGTGTAAATGTGATAGGACATTTAAAATTGGACATTTGTGATTTTTTTAATTTCTTTTGAGTGTTTTGCAAAAAATTCTCGAGACCCCTCTGGAACTGGATACTGCACAATTTCTCCATGTTTGAGATTTTTCTCCTTGCGCCAATCTTGAATAGAACGAATAATATCGCGAACCATTCCCTCCTCTTTTAATTCTTCTGTGAGTTTAGTATCTAGTTCCAAATCCTCTTTTATATTTTCATCAAAAATAATCTCTTTAACATTGATTTCGTCTTTGATTATTTCTAGGTATTCACTTTCAAACTTTTTACTTTCAACTTTTAACTTGAGCGAAGCGAGCGGTTGTCGAACCTTGTGTCCTGCTTTCTGTCGAAGTTCGAGAGCTTTAGAAACGACTTCTCTTACTTTTGTCATTTGTTCGAGCAATTCTGAATCTATCTTCCCCGTCTTTGGCCAAGAGCATATATGAACACTCTCCGGATCAGAAGATGATCGAAGTTTTTGGTAAGAACTCTCTGTGAAAAATGGTGTGAAAGGCGCCATGTATTTCAAAAGTTCCATAAAAACAAATTTTGTCGTTGCTAAAGCTTCTTTTTTATCTTTCTCATCTCCCCCCTTAAATCTTTCTCTGGAACGACGTAGGTACCAAGTTGAAAAATCGTTTGCAAAATCTTTAATAGATCTTGTCGCTTCAAATATTTTGTAGGTATCAAGCGACTTGGTCCCACTAGAAATAAGTTCATTTAAGCGAGCAATAACCCACCTATCCAAAATATTTTTACTTTTATCACCCGGCTTTACAGTATCGTCTTTGTACAAATCATAGAAAGTCAGGATATTTTCAAGCGGATTGAAAACTTTTTTAACAATTTCGTCTACTGTTTTTTCATCAAAGTTTTTTGAGTCCCCTGGTTGGTTTACGCTATACATCCAAAAACGTATTGCATCCACGCCGTATTTGTCCATCATTTCCCATGGATCAACTACATTACCGACAGATTTAGACATTTTTTTACCTCGCGCATCCAAAATATGTCCGAGGCAAATCACATTTTTATAGGCGTTACCTCGCCCCATCAAAACTCCAATAGCGTGGAGCGTATAGAACCAACCGCGAGTCTGATCTATTGCTTCTGAAATATAATCTGCTGGGTAGAGTACATCTTTGGTAGTAAATGGGTAATGGTCTTGGGCAAAAGGCATGGCACCAGAGTCAAACCAAACATCGAGAACTTCTTTGACTCGAGTTAGACTTCCACCATTTTCATCCAAAAGTTCGACAGTATCAATAAACGGTCTATGCAAATCGAGCTCATAGTTTTCATTATGAGGCAGTGGAGCAAAATCAATCTGCCGAATTTCAGCATTACTAAAGTTTTTGAACTCGAGAGTGTGTTTATCCAAACCTTTTTGAGAAAATCCGTCAGAAATCAGAGACAGCGCGCGTGTAACAGCACCATGAGAAATTATAAGAATATTTTTTCCTGAGTATTTTCTTTCAAGATCGTATATAAAATCTCCGGATCTGACTACAACATCAGAATACGCCTCGCCGCTATCTGTTTTGAAATGATATCTGTCGGTGCTATTATTTCTAACAGCAAAAAAATCTTTGACTGACTTCTGATCAAACTCCTTACCAACATTCCACTCACCGGCTCTTGAGTCGATTAAAATATTTTCTTTCGACAAATTGAGGCTTTCAGCAACAAGGTTAGCTGTTTCCTGCGTTCGTACAAACGGCGAGACAATTATAATATCGATTTTTTCTTTTGCTAGAACTTTGGCATTTTCCTTGATCGATTTTTTACCTAACTCCGTCAGAGGATCTGGGTTGTTCGAGTCAATATTCCAAACTTTTTTTACATTTCCTTCCGTCTCACCGTGACGCATGACAAAGTATTTATTACCGGACTTTTTTGAAAGTTTTTTAAATTCTTCCAAACTACCAACAACCCTAAAATCTCCGTCCTTGTTTTGCCAGATAGGAAGTGGTGTCCCCCAATATCTCTCGCGGGAAATAGCCCAATCTTTTATTTCACGAAGCCATTCACCAAAACGACCTTCTTTTATGTAACTCGGCTCCCAATTTATATTTTCATTTTCTTTTATCAGATCCTCTCGCAGTTTTGACATGCCGATATACCATGAATCACGAGCGTAATAAATAAGTGGTGTGTTACATCTCCAGCAGTGTGGATATGAGTGTTCGTATTTTTCTTTTTTGAAAAGCAATCCTCTTTTAGCCAAATCTTTTATTATATCAACAGCCACATCTTCGTCCCCGCCCGAACGACCGGAATCGTCCGGTCGGGCAGGTTTTACAAAACGATCGGACAGAAAATCCATGCCAGAAAGAAAATGCCCGTTTTCTACAACAAGATGAAATTTTGGTAAGCCAATTTTTGTACCTAAAACAAAGTCATCCTGACCATACATAACAGCGGTGTGAACAATGCCTGTACCATCCTCTGTATTCACAAAGTCAGCTTCATAGACTTTATATGATTTTGCAAAAGCTTCTGAATCTTTATCTTTAAACTTTTCAGAAAGAAAATTGTAAAGTGGTTCGTACTCCATGCCGAGCATTTCACTACCTTTGTGTTCAGCCACAATTTCATATGGTTCGGTGATTATTGAAAGTCTGTCTTTAGCCAAAACCAAAATTTCGTTCCCAACTTTTGCTTCGACATAAATAATATCTTTGCCAACAGCCAAAGCGACATTCCCGGGAAGAGTCCATGGAGTTGTTGTCCACGCCAAAAAATATCCGTTTTCTACTCCTTTTATTTTAAACTTTGCTGTAACAGATAAATCTTTGTCATCCTGATATCCTTGAGCAAGTTCATGAGAAGAAAGTGCAGTTCCACATCGCGGACACCATGGTAATACTTTGTAATCTTTATACAAAAGTTTTTTATCATGTACAGTTTTTAAAATATTCCAAACAGACTCAATATATGAGTTATCGTAAGTTACGTACGGATTTTCTTGATCAACCCAGTATCCGATTCTATCTGTAAATTTTCCCCACAAGTCGACATATTCCCAGACACTTTCTTTACACTTTTTATTAAACGCTTCTATTCCATACGTTTCTATTTCTTTTTTTGATTTCAATCCAAGTTGCTTTTCTACTTGGAGTTCAACAGGAAGTCCGTGAGTATCCCACCCACCACGTCTGCGCACATGAAAACCCTGCATCGTTTTGTACCGAGGAATAATATCTTTAAACGCTCGAGCTTCTATGTGATGAATTCCAGGCTTACCGTTTGCAGTTGGAGGGCCTTCGTAGAAAACAAACTCGCCTTTTGGAGCCTCCTTTTTCAGAGTTTTCTTAAAAATCTGATTGTCCTTCCAAAACTCGAGAATTTTCTCTTCTTTAAGAGCTACGTCGCTTTTTAAGGATTTATCTTCTCCTTTTTCAGTCATGATCTATGATTGTAGCATTTCTAAGCATTTTTTCAAAAATCTAAGATTATAAACGAAATGCCACACGCGTTGTAAAACACATGTGGCACCCTTTATTACAGAATCACTAGCCAGAAGACTTACCGCCCATTTTCACTCCTCGTCTGCCCAGGTGAGCAAGCAGTCTCTGAACGTCTTGTTCTTCTCGTCGTCTTAGTTCCTCTGGAGTGTACTCAACCCAAACCTGACAATTAACGTAGCGACCATCAGGATGAGTGCTTGATGTTTTTACCCAAGTAGATTCCTTGCGCAGAAATCTCTTTAGTTCCTCGTACCAAGCCCTATCAGAAATGATCTTTTCGATGAGATCGCAGAGAGTACCGAGCATTTCACTCGGGACAGTCACGACCCCTCTTACAAACCTACCGAGCATGGAATCATCCATGGTCAGCCTCCTTTTAAGAACCTACCGATATGGCAGTCTGAATACAACATTGCCAAAATTAAATGTAATAGTCAATTACATCTTTTCTGGAACTTTGATTCCGAGGAGATCCAAACCTTTCGCCATTGTAGATGCAAAAGCTTTAGTCAAAGCAAGTCGGTATGGAGAAGTTTCGTCTTTCTCATCAATAATCTTATGATGTGCATAAAACGAGTTAAATTCTCCCGCAAGTTCAATGAGGTAAGTCACGATATGATGTGGAGCGTATTCTGTGCCAGCTCGAGCAACAACAGATTGAAATCTTTCGAGTAATCTTTCTAAATCAGTAGTCTGCCAATTTTCATGCAACTTTGTGTCAAGGACTGTCCTTGACATCATCGCCTTCTGTAAAACAGAGTTGGCACGCACAGTTGCATACTGCAAATACGGACCAGAATCACCTTCAAATGATATCGACTTATCGAAGTCAAAAATAATATCGCCACCAATCGCTTGTCGTAAAATCGAATATTTTATCGCCCCAATAGCCACTTCCTCCGCCACCCCCTCGATGTCAAAGACCGTCTTTGACATCTCTTCTCTGTTATTTATTTTTTCTTTAACTTTTTCTTTGACTTGATCTATCAAACTCTCCACAGAAATAATATTGCCTTCTCGAGAGGACATTTTACCTGTTGGAAGTTTAAGAAGTCCATGTGATAGATGTTTCAATTTTCCTTTCAGTTCTGGGAAAACCTCACTAATAGCCACTTCTACAACATTGAAAAATGAATCCTGTTCATTTGCTGTGACGGTTAGTGAGATATCATAACTCCACAAATCTTTTTTTATTTTAGCCAAACCGAGCTCTTTTGCTTCATAAGTTGGCAATCCTTCCGAGTTTAGGAAAACTCTAGTGTGAGTTTTTGGCTCAAAATTTTCTCCTTTGAAAATAACAGCCCCTTTGTCCCCTTTTTCAAAAATCCCAGTAGTAGAGCCAAGCTCACTACGGGGCAAGCTCCCGACATTTTCTGAAACTAGTTTTTTGCCGACTTCTCCACTTTCACTTTCATAAAAATGAAAATCAAAATGACTGTCTAGTTTTTTATACAATCTTTCAAAATACTCTATCGACTCTTTCCTCCCGTCTTCGTAAATCTTATTTATCTCCTCATCACTTTTGTCGTATATTTTTGTATTAATTTCAATTATCTCTTCTTTGGATTTCTCATCTTCTTCATATGCTTTGTGCCCTGTGGCATAGGCTTCTTTCATCGAAATTCCGCTTTTTAGTGCCCAAACAGCTTTGGCTACATGAAGCCCAACATCTCCATGATACGTAGCAGTTTTTACTTCTCCATTATTTATTTTTACTATTCTTGAGACCGACTCGCCAATAGTATTATTCATCAAATGACCAATATGAAATGCTTTAAATGGATTTGGCTGTGTGTGTTCAATAAAAAACTTTTTTCCAGAAAAAGTCTTCAACTCTAAACTTTTTCCCAAATTTTCTGAAAAGTACTCAGTGTCAAAAGAAAAGTTTATAAACCCTGGTTTTGCAACATCCATTTTCACATTTTCAACTTTCAGAGAATTTTTTATTTCTTCAGCCAAATCTAACGGATTTTTACCAAGTTGTTTTGCGTACGACATGGCAACATTCGTAGACAAATCACCCATTTCCATACGCGTCGGGTAATCCAAAACAACTTTTGGATTTTCTACCCCAAGCTCTTTCAGAATTTTTTCTATTTCTTTTTGGATTATATCTTTCATACTTTCTAACTTTCAAACTTTTTAACTCACTTTCCCGTACTTCCAAACCCTCCTGCTCCTCTCGACGTCTCTGACATTTCATCAATCTCAACAATTTCAACTCTTTCAACTTTTTGGATAAGCATCTGTAAAACTTTGTGACCTTTTTCAAATGTATATTTTTCTTTTCCTAAATTTATCACTCCAAAAACTAATTCTCCTCTAAAACCAGAATCGATAACCCCCGCTAAAACTTTTATCTTATGATTCATAGATAATCCACTTTTATCCCAACAAAGTCCAACATGTCCTTCTGGAATTTCCATTGATATACCGCTTTTTATCCTACCAACTTCTCCAGGTTTTATTGTGACTGTTTCATTCGCATACATATCAAGTCCCACATCACCCGGATGAGCATAACTCGGCAAAACTGCATCTGGACTTAACTTTTTGACCTTAAGAATCATAAACCAATAATAGCATTGACCCGATGGATTATAAAGTAAAACGAACGAGCTCACCTCTTCCGAGGTGAGCTCTTCCAGTTGAAACGATTCTGTAGTTGCAGAAGAATTTCCATATGGATATCCTTTCGCTCCCGCATTTCGCCACGACTGGATGTGCAACGAACATGGATCCACTCGTCCGGACGTTTACCAATAAGCCACTGAGCTGACCTGTGAGAATTGACGAGATACTGTGGATTTTGCTCAACAGTATCTTTTGTTCTATCACTCATGAGCTTTTCTGAAACTTCCGGAGGCACATCAAGATACACGCAGACATCTGGCCTTGGAAGCGCATACTCGCCAAATTCGAGTTGATCAAGCCAGGCTAAAAAATCTTCGCGCTTCTTTGGATCAGTAATCTTACCACCTTGATGAATTTGATTTGCGCTAACATATCGATCACAAATAACAATGTGACCAGAAGCCAATGCTCCCAGTATGAGCTTCTTTGATGCCCACCTATCTGCAACATATAAAAGTGCAGCCAAATGTGGATCAAGATTTACAAAATCACCATAGTCACCACGCAACGCCTTTCGAAGTTCTCTCCCAAAAAAAGTTCCTTCGTAGCGTGGAAAACTAAGTTCCAATATTTTTTTTCTAATATCAATAAGACTTGTTCCAAGCATCTCGGCTTGAGTTTGTTTGCCCGATCCATCGTTACCATCAAGAACAATCAGTTTGCCTCTTGTCATTACGAATCCTCCTTCATCAAGCGTAACATTGTGAAAATATTTTTGTAAGATTGACAATATAAATATAAAGAGTAGAAATAATGACAGAAAGTAAACGTTCAAACAAAGGAGTTCCTTCACATGCTTACACTTGAAACGTGGAAACAAATTCGAGAGACTATCGACCAAGCTCTTGAGTACGACCCGAACCCGCCAATCGTTGTTGAAAAGGACGGCATGACGGTCATCGTTTCAGACAGTTTGCCCCCCGAAGCAAATGCCATGGCACTTGCGATGTATTCAAGAAGTCCGAAAAGCTTCTTGGTCCATCTGCAAGAAGTTCTGAAAAAAGGCTGGCAGAAATTCATGGGCCAGTTTTATGTCGGATATGGACACAAGTCCATCGGCGATTGTGGTTCCACAACCGTGTGCACCGAAAACGTTTCGATGCTCGTGGCCAAAGCCGTCCAAGATTACAAGTTGTACAAAGGGCAAGAAGCCTCAACTCGATATCTGGATATGGCAAATCAGAGAGTGCTAAACCCGCTCGGAACACCAGAGGGAGAAGACATCCAGAACCTTTGGATGACTTTGTACAAAAAAGTACTAGCCGAACTGATTCCTTACCTAACCGAGAAATATCCAGCGCTTCCAACGGATGATCCGAAAGTCTACGAAAAAGCCATCAAAGCAAAAGCGTTTGACATCGCTCGAGCATTTCTGCCTGCCGGCTGCACTACATACGTCGGTTGGCACACAACTCTTCGAGAAGCGTGGGACCACTTGAAAGAATTGTCGTTCCACCCGCTTCTTGAAGTACGAGAGTCCGCTCAAATGATGCTGTCAGGGCTTCGCGAGAAATACCCGAACAGCTTCAACTTCAAGTCGTATCCAGAACAGGATACGTTCTTTGAGAAGTGTTCGGTAAGAACCTACCATAAGCCGGGTACGTTGTCGGAGTCAGTTGATTGGAGAGAAGGTGGATCTTTCTCTGGATGGACCGAGATCGACCCAGGCTACATGAATCAACAAACGCTTGATCTTCTATCAACTAGACCACAAAAAACCGAATTGCCAGACTGGTTCAATAAGTACGGACTGTTTCAATTTCGGTTTCTTTTGGATTTTGGATCTTTTCGAGACCTTCAGAGGCATCGGAGTTGCACCCAACTCATGCCACTTCTCACGACGAAATGTGGGTTCAATGATTGGTACTTGAAATCCTTACCAGAGAATCTGAAAACAGAAGTTTTGGAAACTCTTGCGATTCAGGAAGAGAGGATTGCGAAGATTGATGATCCTCTAATCCGTCAGTACTACATCGCTATGGGTTACAATGTTTTCTGTCATGTGGTAGCCGGCCTACCATCAGCAGTCTATATTGCAGAACTTCGTTCTGGACAAGCTGTCCACCCAACTCTCCGTCGGATCGCTCAAAAGATGGCAAATTTCCTAGTTAGGACGATACCAGAAATGGCTCTCCATGTGGATTACTCGGGAGACGAGTGGTCAACGGCACGTGGCAAGCATGACATCGTCAAGAAAGACGAGTGAGAATAA
>JAHFOB010000022.1 GCA_023267045.1 Candidatus Zambryskiibacteriota bacterium | reverse complement strand
GTCTCCTGCCCTCGCCACCGCTCCGCAGAGCGGGAATGGCGAGGATAAGCAGGAAACCTAGACATCTAGGCGCGAGTAGCCCTAGCGGAAATGTCCGAGGCGAATGCCGAGGATGGACTCCGTAGTCAGACGCATAAAACAGAAAGTCCGAGACAACTCACCAAAAGGAAATCTCAAATTATGCTAAACTCTAGAAAGCACACCGAGCGTAACATTGGCACTAAGAATTCCGCCAGTTTCTCCCTTTAAGGAGAAACTCGCCCGAGACCAACCGCCCATTCCGAAAAAAAGAAATCCCGCGCAAAACAAATCAAGTATGAAAAGGCGGTGGGGCGAGGGCGGACGCGACACAGCAGAAGCGGAGCCGAGCACATTCCTTGTGCTCGGTGGAGCGGAGGCTGTGGCGTGGCGGAATTCGTTAGTCAGTGTCAAGATTTTGTTTGAAATAGGTTCTAATTTGGTCGTATAGAGTAGCAACCGACCGTTGAGGGAGGGCGTACTGAGCGTACCAACGCGAAGTGCAAATGAAGACGAGGGTGTACTGAGGCAAGAAGGCCGAAGTGCAAACGACTTAATATGTACTTCCTATATCTTGCAAAATGTGCAGACGATAGTATTTATACTGGTATCACAACTGATGTAGCACGTAGGTTGAAAGAACATCAATCCGGTATTGGTGGTCGGTACACTCGAGCAAAAAAAGTTGTAAAAATTTTATACACAGAAACATTTCCAACACGAAGCCTGGCTTCAAAAAGAGAATCTGAAATAAAAAAATGGCGCAGAGAAAAGAAATTAAATTTAATTAAATTCGGAAAACCGCAGGCGACCTAATTTGCTTCAGCAAATGGAAGTACTCTCGTGGTGTTTCCCAGGAGTGAGATATCCAAGTCCCGCGCAAATTTGACACACTAGTTATAGTGTGATATATTTTAAGTAGGAGGTCTTTAGATGCCAAACAGGAAACGACAGATAATGACTGTCTACGTTGGTTTCAGTAATAGCAACATGCTTCAACTTCGGACTGAAGGAGAAGAGGACAGATTTAGTTCGGCTGACGGACTATGGTTCTCAAGTGCTTCTGGCGAGAACATGAAGTATCTGACACGAGCGGGACAAGCAATTCTCGAAGAGGTCTTCAAGAAGAATGCAATCACTCGTCACGGTTTGTATCTCGACAAGATCTTTGTTGCCTCGGCATGGCAGATGAATGTATTTCGCAAGACATACTTCATCGGCGAGAGAGAAGCAGTCGTGTTTCTCTCTGCGTTCGAAAAAGCTTTCGGCAAAAGAATCCGAAGGGCCACTGAACCGAGGGCTCTAGGTTCCGTGTTTTTCTAGGCTCCATACAGAAAGCATCACAGCTTTCACAGTGTGGGGCTTTTCTGTTATATAATAACGTCATGAAACTGCTTAAAAAGGTTCCAGCAATCCAGATAAAAAGAACATTCGTAATTTAAATGTTCAAGGTTTCGCCTCGAACATCTCAAAGGCTGGATATACTTGATGATATTCCATCAAGTGGTGCCAAGCTATTGAGACTATACGAACACATTGACTTTTTCTAAAATTAGCGTATTTTCTTATCTAGACGTAAGTTTTTCCTGAAAGGAAAATAGGATGAGCGCATTGAGGTTGTATCTCGCGGGTCCCGAAGTTTTTTTACCTAACGGCATCGAAAACGCCGAAAAGCAGAGGAAACTCTGTGAAAAGTACGGCTTTATTCCCATGCACCCCATGGACAACAACTTGGACTTGGGGAAACTGGACATGGAAGCTGCGATGAAGATTTATATGGCTGACATCGACCAGCTTCGAAAAAGCGATATTCTCGTTGCGAACTGTAACGGATTTCGCGGAGTGTGCATGGATGATGGAACAGCATACGAGCTGGGTTTCGGAAATGCTCTCGGCAAACCTTCGTATGGATATATTAAAGAACTCACGTCTCTTGTTGCAAGGACGGTTCGTGATTATTCATGTCACTTGCTGGAAGGCGAGTCACTGTTTCGGGATCGCGAAGGGTATCTCATTACTGATGACTTTGGCACTTTGATCAATCTCATGATGCAATGTGGCATGCTCCACAAGCAGGGTCGTCTCATCGAGGGGGACTTTGAAGCATGTCTCGTTGCTCTGCGAGAGGATCTTCGGACGGGTAAACTGACGTTCGTCTCAGAGTAAGAATATCTCAACTATTGTATGAGCCGGTTTCTCTGAACAGGGAGCCGGCTTTTTCTTTAAGTCTAAAAAACAACGCAAAACCCCAGCGGACCTTTCGGCTGGCTGGGGCGTGCATGCGGTCACTATATACCTTTTTAGATGAAAGTCAAATGAATTGTGGATAATCAAAATGACATAGATTTGGAGTTATAATAACTACTATTCTGTACTATACTGGTTCCAACTTCATACCAGATGGTCAGCAAATAAGTTTGCTATAATTTAGTTAATGAAAAAACAGATTGTAATTATTCACGGAGGAGACACTTTTGAAAATCAAGAAGCATATTTAGATTTTTTGAAAAATTACGAAATTGACATAGAAAGATATAAATCTAGTAAAGATGACTGGAAACCATGGCTGAGAGAGAGACTGGGAGATGATTACGAAGTTATCTTGCCAACAATGCCAAACAAGACAAATGCTCAGTTTGGAGAATGGAAACTTTGGTTTGAAAAAATAATTCCTTTTTTGAATGAAGAGATCATTTTGGTTGGGCATTCTTTAGGTGCTTCTTTTGTTGCAAAATATCTATCAGAAAATAAATTTCCAAAAAAATTAAATGGAGTTTTTCTCGTAAGTGGGGTTTTTGATAAAGATTCAGATGGCTACTCTTTATTAAGTTTTTCTTTACCAGAAAAACTAGACTTACAAACTGAAAATTTATATTTGTATCATAGTAAAGATGACCCTGTGGTCCCATTTTCTGCTTTAGAGAATTTTATAAAAGCTCTACCAAAAGCACATTCTAGAGTGTTCGAGAATAGGAAACACATCAATCAACCAGAATTTATGGAATTAGCCGAAGATATTCTAAGTTTAACTAACTAAGGTTCCAACATTGTCCCAGACGGTTAGCAAAATTTGACACACTAATTTAGTATGATATTGTTTTGCTGGAGGTTTGAGAATGTCGAAACGGGTTCACTATTTCTTTTGGAAAAAGCGGGCAAAGAAAGCCGTTGTCCTTGGTCAGATAACGTCCTGTGTCGCATGCGATGACCCAATCGTTCCTGGTGATTTTGTCGGCATTTGCCATGTTGGCGACGACCCGGCGAAAAAACTTATCCACGCGGGATTTCATTTCTCACTGTCCGAGATGGACGCCTTTTGTGAGACAGGTGCAATTGGTTGTGCCTTTTGGGATGGAGAAAAAGCTGTTGGTATTGGGGAATCGATGGCTGCAACAGCAATAAGAACTGGAAAGCCCCAAGTGATGTGATCTCGTTGTGTTGCCTCGTATTAAAGACAGAGCCTTGTGCTTCGTCCGGTACGAGGTTTTCTGTTACGATAGTCCCAACCAGAGCACTAAAGGATATTAGTGCTCGGCATGCTTCATAACAGATGATCAGTTCGTAAAAGTGATACAATATATATCATGAATAAATATAAATTTATTAATCTTTCAGTCTTTATAATTTTTTTTGGAACAGCACTTTTTGAGGCATTCCAAAAGCAGAATTGGATAGAAGTGGTACTTTTCTTGGCTCTAGGAATACTATCACTTTGGGCAGATTCGAAAAAATCCTAGTTTTGTAGTAAATGTTCTAGGTTTCGCCTAGAACACCTTGCACTAAAGGATATTAATGCTCGGCATGCTTCATACACTTCGACAAACTCAATATCTTCGAACAGATTGCAAATACTGATGAGTGAAACGAAGAAGTACAGTCAGTTCGTAAGTTTGGTATAATACATACATGAGTTTTATTAAATACTACATTGATTATTTGAAAGATAATCCAAAGGGTTATTGGTTTAAGGCCAAACTATATGGTTGGGGTTGGGTGCCAGTAAAATGGCAAGGTTGGGGCACTATTTTGGTTTTCGTACTTTTGCTTTCGCTCAATGGTTTTTATCTTGCTTCTAAAACAGTTCCAACTGATGGAGAACTTAAATGGTTTTTTGTTAGAATATTGTTTCTAGTGTTTGTTTTGATTTTTGTTTGCTACAAAAAAGGGGAAAAACCACATTGGCAATGGGGACCCCCTAAAAAATAATTCAAAATAGTTAAAAGTAAAAAGTTGGATTAGGGTTGACGTTATAGGTTGGTCATGATATTTTCTCTTGGGAGGTTTTCTTGCACAACAGGTACATTCGTGCGCTTCCTTTTCCACCAACCAGTTTTTTTGATGCCGAAGCTGTCAAGCAGATTCAAGCAATTCCAGAGGAGGATATTGAGTACACCGAAGAAGAGATTTCTTGGATGAAAAGGGCAGTCAAAGATATCGAGAAAAATCTAGAGAACATGCTGAGGCACGCTAAACTTGCTGGCAGAGGGGAAGATTTTGTTCTCGGTCGAAAGGCTCAATATCAGACTGCTATCGCGTTGTGGGAAGGCAAAAAAAGGTAGAAATCTAACGGTTTCTGCCTTTTTACTATATTATGATAGAATAAAACCATGATAAAAAATCCATATTTAAACGCGTTCATGGCTCTGGGGTATATCGCTGGGATTATTTTAATTGTAAACAAAACCTCTTCGATTGCGGCCAATACTCCAGACACCATACTTGCTCCTGTGACTATGCTTAGTCTTTTTGTACTTTCTGCCGCAATAATGGGGATTTTGTTCGTCTATGAACCGCTCCGTCTTTTTCTAGAAAATCAGAAACAACAGGCACTATCGTTTCTGCTAAAAACCGTAGGGACTTTCGCTTGTTTTGTCTTGATACTTGCGGTTCTACTTTTCTATACTTCTGTTATATAAACTAGTTTTGCGTTACAATCATCTCATTACTATTTTTAATATATAAAAATGATTATCGTACAAGACACGTTTAATTGTAAACCAGGCAGTGCATCAAAAGTTGCGAAAATGTTTAAGGAAGGAATGGCGGGTGCTAAAGGAGTTTTGCATATTATGACAGACATGACGGGGAAATATCATAGAGTGATCATGCTAAGTAAATATGAAAGTCTTTCGGCCTATGAGAAATCTTTTGAAATGTATATGAATCCAACTCCAAAAATGAAAAAGATGAACGAGAAATTTGCCGGCATGCACGAAATGTATACCTCTGGTTCACGAGAGATTTACAAAGTTTGGTAGTATTAGGTAATGTATTTTTTCCGAATCAGAGTTAAGCCAGTTAAGAGGCGAAGAAGAAAAAAATCCGCTTTGTCTCGAAAACACTACGGACTACACAAAGAAAATACTCGAATACTCATACTTTCACGTCTCGGACATTTCAACTTATTCTACAAGTTTAAATGGAAGAAAGTTTTCATTAAGAATGTGAAAAGTAGATGGGGGAGTTGTTCAAAGCGGGGGAATCTTAATTTTAATTACAAACTCGGTTTGATATCACCACATCTTCTGGACTATGTTGTCGCACATGAACTTTGTCATTTGGGGGAGTTTAATCACTCACAAAAGTTTTGGAGTTTGGTCAAACAAACCATTCCTGATTATAGAAAGAGGAGAATTGAATTGCGTAAAATTCGAATCTAAAAAGTCTATTGTTTGAAATGCTCCATGATTTCATCCTCAAGTTTGAAAAAGCTTTCTTCACGGAAATTTCTTGGACGGGTTAGGTGGTTATTTAGAACTGTCTTTATCGTACTTGGTTTATCAGAAAATATTGCGATTCGGTCAGCTAAAGCCACAGCATCTTCTATGTAGTGGCTAACCATAACTACTGTCATTTTCTGTTCCTGCCACATCTCCAGAAGCAGATTTCTTAGAGTTCTAGCTGTGAAAAAATCTAGTTCGGAAAATGGTTCGTCTAGAAAAATAATCGAGGGTTTTATAATAAAAGCTCGAGCCAAGCCAACTCGCTGTTTCATACCACCTGAAAGTTCGTGGGGGAATCTATCACTAGCTTCATGCAGTCCAAATTTAACCAGTATATCT
This sequence comes from Candidatus Zambryskiibacteriota bacterium, assembly GCA_023267045.1. Lineage (GTDB taxonomy): Bacteria > Patescibacteriota > Minisyncoccia > Phycocordibacterales > DATDWN01 > C7867-006. The sequence continues at coordinate 254 of JAHFOB010000022.1, read as the reverse complement.
TTTAATTGTTTTTCTAACTCTTCTTTTTTTAGATTGCTACCAAGAAGACCAAGTTCAATATTCTGGCTAACTGAAAGCCATGGCAATATTCCAAAGTTTTGGAAAACAAAACCAACTTTTTCAAGATTGAAATTGTCTTCGTATTTAACTGTACCGCTTGTCGCTTGATCAAGCCCTGAAATTATTCTCAGTAAAGTGGATTTGCCACATCCAGAAGGACCGAGCAAAACCAAAAACTCTCCTTCGTGTATAGT
>JAHFOB010000013.1:947-17943 GCA_023267045.1 Candidatus Zambryskiibacteriota bacterium | reverse complement strand
GCCCTTCTTTGTGCCAATTGCAACTATGGCAAAAGGCTCAACACTCATACATGACTGGATGTGGGAAACTAGAGCAATATATTTTACGGAACTAAATCGTCTTGGGGCAAATATCGTTCTAGCTGATCAACACAGGATTTTTATAAATGGGCCGACAGATCTCAAGGGCAATCAAGTTGTCTGTCCACCAGCACTGCGACCAGCAATGATCGTCCTTGTGGCAATGCTCGGTGCAAAAGGAACTTCAATACTTCGAAATGTCTACTCTATAAACCGTGGATATGAGAACGTAGCAAAAAGACTGAATGCTATCGGGGCTGATATAAAATTACTAAATGATTTCTAATTAGCCTCCATTAAATCGTGAACTTGTTTTGAAAATTTCTTTAAAGGAAATTCAGTCCAAGGCCATTTTGATTTCGTAAGTGTCAAAAGAGCTATGGCGTAATGTGAGTTCTTACCCGTTACTACACCGGCATCATTGCTCCATTTATTAACAGCATATCCTTTTTTAATAATATTTTTTAATGCGCTAAAAAAATTATACTTATACCCATTTATTTCAAGCCATCCTCCTTTGCGATAGTAATTAATAAATTCAGGAATATATAAACCTGCTCTGCCGCCACGATTCCAGTTTTGCAGATAGGATTTTAATTTACTTGAAACCCATTCATTAACTAATTTTCCTTTTTCTATTTTATAAAATAGTTCTCCTAAGTGCCGAGCATTTGATACAGTAATTCGTGAAACTCTGTATTCTTTATCCTCTTTTAAACGATCAAGGAATTTTCTTGTAACTTCACTTCCTTTCCAACCATTCGGGAGAATTATATATGCATTAAGTTCTTCTCTATTCGCAATATCCATTAAAGTATTTGCGGCAGTGTTATCACTGCGACTAAACATTAACTCTAGTAAATAATCAATGGTTACCCTGTCTCCAGCTTGTAACAATGGTCTATGATCTTTCCGAGTACTTTTTGGAAATAGTCGAATATCTTTATCAACATCATTCGGAGATGTAATTTCAATTAAATCTAATAAGCTCAGTTTCTTTTCATATATTTTTCTTAAAATTTCTGCTCCTATGAATACTTTGTAGATACTTGCAGGATACATAAATTCGTCCATTCTGTAACCAGATATTTCAGGTTCTTGTGATTTTAAATTTATTACAGCAAAAGAAGCTTGAGCAGGTTTTGGTTTAATATTTTTTATAATCCTCTCAAATTTATCATTAAGTAGTAAGTTTTCCTTCATTGTGCCGGGAGAGAGAATCGAACTCTCAATGGATTGCTCCGCACGATTTTGAGTCGTGTGCGTCTACCAATTCCGCCATCCCGGCAATAAGAAAATAATACCTTAAATTTCCAAAAAATCAAACGAGAGACGAAAGGGCCGGCTTACGCCGACCCCTTGTGTTTCTTCTTGAGATTCATCTTTCGAGATTCTCCTTTTTGACTTTCTGGCAGAAGTTTCAGCTCGTCGTATAATTTTGCCCTTACGCTGACAACGTCACCAGTATCAAAAATATTGATTTGAACCCCGTAAAGAACAACTGCATCGCTTCTAGTGCTTTGTCTGCTCCTATAGAGAACATATCTTTCATTCTCATCCTGTGAAGAGATCTGGTAACCAAATTTTCTTACCAGAGGAAAAATATTCTCGGCAAGTCTTTTAGCCAGAGAAATGTAAGAGCTTGGACTAATGGAGCGATCAAATGCTTCTCCAGCAATCCAAACCGTCGCAACTCGATCTTTTTGTTTTTGCTTGAGTTTACGACGATGAGAAACTTGAATAGAGTTTAGTACATGAATCCTGATTCTCCTTTGTAACAGATTCTGAGGTTGCAATCTCAAAAGTTCCCAACGCCGAAGTACGGCCAGAATACGTCTGTCGTCTTCCCTTGTTTTCAAATCAAACACAAAACCTGTCATGATCACCTCAAAAGTTATTGCCTTAGAACTCAATCCATCGTATAGTTTGGCACAATCCATGGAAAATGCAATGAAACCAAAAGTCGTCGTAGTTTTGGGTCCAACAGCCACAGGAAAAAGTGACTTGGCTGTAAAAATTGCTAAAAAATACAATGGTGAGGTTATTTCTGCTGATTCTCGACAAGTTTACAGAGGTCTTGATATTGGTACAGGGAAAATTACCCCAGATACTAAAAATTCTTCGAATTTTAGTATAGGGCAAGCAAAAAAAGAAGGTGCCTTTATGCATAAGAAAATACCTCATTATTTGATAGATGTGGTTTCACCCAGCAAAGTTTTTACGGTTGTCGATTGGAAAAAAGAAACTGAAAAGAAAATGCTAGAAATAATTTCAAGGAGAAAACTTCCTATAATATGTGGTGGCACTGGTTTTTACATCCAATCAATAGTAGACGGAATTGTCTTGCCAGAAGTTCCACCAAACAAAAGATTACGAAAAAAACTTGAAAAGAAAAGTTTAATTGAACTTAATACAATACTGAAAAAACTCGATCCTGAAAGACTGAAAACTGTGGATAGAAATAATCCTGTGCGTCTCATTCGTGCAATTGAGATTGCAACAGCTCTGGGCAACGTGCCAAAACTCAAAAAACAGAAAAGTCCTTATCAAATACTTCAAATTGGTTTGAAACTTTCAGACAATGAAATGAAAACGAAAATCTATGAGAGGTTAATCTCAAGAATTAAGAAAGGAATGATACAAGAAGCAGAAAATTTACATAAAAATGGACTGTCTTTCAAACGCATGAGAGAACTTGGTCTGGAATATAGATACCTGGCATATTTTTTAGAAAAGAAACAACCGCTGAAAGCGAGCAGTGGTCGTATGACCAAAAATAAAAAAGACTTTATAAAAAAGTTAGAAACAGAAATATGGCGATATTCAAAACGTCAGAGACTCTGGTTTAAGAGAGATAAGAAAATAAAATGGTTTTCACCGAAAAATCTGAAAGAAATCGAAAAAGAAATCCACAAATTCCTTGATTAATAAATGATTATGTAGTAGAAAGTATACAGGAGACCTTATGGATCAAAATCCACTTGTCAAAATCGGAAGTAAAGTTATTTTTGAGAGTGACACCACTGCAATCAACAAAATCTTCCGGCAGATTGTTGTAGGATTGGGTGCAGTTGCTCTACTTCTGGTAATCGTTCTTTTGGTTCACTGGTGAATTTTGCTACCAACCCCGCGTGGCGCCATGTGCGTCCGCGGGGGTTTGTTTTACCTTTAATTGCGGGCCTGCCCCGACTCGAACGGGGAACGATCCTTTTGGAGAGGATTGTTTTACCATTGAAACTACAGACCCTTGTTTATTCATAATATCATTTCCGATTATTAAATCAACTTTACACTGTACGATATATCGTGTAGTGTAAATATATGCCACATATATCAAATAAAAAAATAAAAGATGATGATTTAAAAAGAATAAAAAATCAACTAGTATCTATTTTTGATACTGCAGGAAATAAAAGAAAAAGTGATGCTTTACTGAGAGAATTTTTAACTTACACAGAGAATATAATGTTTTCAAAACGTCTAGCTATATTGTTTATGCTTGATCAGAAAATTTCAAAAAATTACATATCTTCAGTTTTGTCAGTCAGCCCATCAACTATCAGTAGAATTTCTTTAAAACTGGAGGAAAACAAATACCCATTTATTTCTAAAATCATGAAAAAAAATAGAAAAGATATATGGGATATTTTGGAAATCATTATAAAAGCAGGTCTACCGCCCAAAATAGGAAAAGGTAGATGGCAGTGGTTAAATGAAATTGAAAGAAGACAAGATCGTAAAATATTCAAAAGTTAGATTTATACTATACGATATATCGTATAGTATAAATTAATTATATTTATTTTATATACTCAGAAAAATTAACAAAAAATCGCCTTTTTGGCGAATCTTTGTTATTTATTTTTTGTAGATTTTAACGGTAGTTTGACTTCAGTGAATACAACCCTTTTGCGAAGCTTTTTATCATACTTCTTCAAAGTGATTTTTCTCTCGACTTTTCGTTTGTTTTTTGATGTCCAGCGTACTTCCCCCGTCGCTTTATTCTGAACAGCTATTAATCTATCTTGTGACATAGTGAGAGTACAGTAGCAAAAATAACAAAAAAGTGCAAATCGTATAAAACGAATGGCACCCTATGTTCTGGGCGCCATTTTGATTTACAACGGATCCTCTGGTCCATAGATTGGAAGTCGATGACTTATACGAAGCCATCGAGCGAATGTGATCCATGAGCCATCAATCATGACGAAACTTTCACGTCTCACTGAGAACCGAGCAAGAAGAAATCCACTCTCGTCATGTATTCCAAGTCCGATGAAAACCGCGCGAGCAATTTCGATAGCAGTATCACAGAACTGTTCTCTGTTTGCAAGAACAAACAAAAGCTTGAAGGTCGTATCAGTCCAACTTTCTGTAGCTGGAGAAACAATGTGGACTCCATATTCATTAGGTCGACGAGCACCAGCAGGAAGATCATTCAATCCTTCCTCAAGAACTCTAGCAATCGCCTTTGAGTTTGGAGTAAGGTTGCGTCGTTGGCAACGAATGTCGAGAACGACCTCGCCTTTGCGCTGGTCGTCATCCCGATCTCTAGGTTGAGACACGGCTTCCATTCGAAACAACCCGTGAACACGTTCTTCAGCTTTGTAATCGATAACCTTTGGATCAATTGCGTCCGGGTCGAAATTCCCGTCCATACATAGACTGGTCGGAAGTCCCATGCCGTAACAATCCCATATTAAAGCAACCTTATCCCACGTCTTCATCTTGCTCTCCTTGTCGCTCATTAAACCCGTGAAGGTGTTCGGCATTAGACCGAAATCTTTGGGAGCGATCCATGTTTAATGTTATAGATAAATTTTTAAAAAGCAAATAGTTCCAACTCCATCACTCCCAACAAAAAATAACCTTGTGAATCAAGGTTATTTTTAGTGTGCGTCGGGAGGGACTTGCACCCCCGGAGGCCGAAGCCGTCGCGTTTACAGCGCGATGTAATTGCTACTATACGACCGACGCATATTTCTGCACATAGAACTTTATCATACTTTTTATCTCTAGTAAAAGTTTTTTATCACCGTATCTAATATGGATTAATCCGTAAGTCATCTTATTGCTTTTAACATTATATTCATTTCTTATATAAGGTTTTGTAAATTGACTCTTTGGAATTTTAGTAATTTTTGACCAAAAAGAAATCAGACTATTGGTATTTTGATCGGAATAACAATATAGATATATTCTAAATTTCTTTTCATCAATAACATAAACGGATCTCAAGAATTCTAGAAAAAGTGAAATCATCTTGTGATCACTATTAGCAAAGTCCACCCCTTTGGCTTCTAACCTATCATTACCTTTGTATCCTTCTCCCCAATACAACATAACACCTATAGTTGATAATTCTTTCAGACGAATTGTGTTTAATTTTCTTTTTTTGAAAGAAGCTTGCTTCTTTTGGAAACTTTCATGACTGGCTTCTTTTTTATTCCTTCTCTTAATATTGTGCCTACGAAAAAAAGACACTGTGGCATCCAAAGATACTCCCAAATATTTAGCGATATCATTCATTGAAAATGTATCTTTGAAATACAACTTTTTGACCACAGATTTCATACTATCTTCTATAGTTCTAGTCATCTAATCATAGTAACATGTACTACAATCTACTATATATGACCTTATCCACAATCAAAATTTGTATTCTAAGCTAGGCGAGAGCGCTTTCTTGAGAAAAAGCTTGTGCAACAAAAGATCCATTCTTACCTTTTTTGACATTGAAAACAAATTCCGCTTGTCCTGAGTCTTTCGATGGATCTTTTATATCAACAGAAATAGAACCACCTTTTGAGAGGCCTCTACTTACCATGAGAGAGGCGATCGGTGTCAAAATTTTAGTTTGTATTAAACGCTTCAGTGGTCTTGCACCGTATTGAGGACTGTAGCCTTCTTTTGCCAAATGTGCCACAACTGCGTCCGAAAGTGTCAGTTTGATTTCTTTTTGAGCCAGACGTTTTGTAACAATGCCAACCTGAATTTTAACAATATCGAGAATAGCTTCCCTACTCAAAATATCAAAGACTACGATATCGTCCAGACGATTGAGAAATTCTGGGCGAAAATGATCTTTCAGCGCTTCTAATACTTTTGCTTTTGCATCACTGTAGTTTGATTTCTCGTTGCCAGAAGCAAAACCGATTTTCTCCATTTTGTCTATATATCGAGCACCAATGTTTGAGGTCAAAATAATAACTGTGTTTCGAAAATTTACTACTCTGCCTTTTGCATCAGTCAAACGACCGTTGTCTAAAACTTGTAACAAAATATTGAACACTTCAGGATGAGCTTTTTCTATTTCGTCAAAAAGAATAACTGAATACGGTCTGTGACGAACCATCTCTGTGATAGTTCCACCTTCTTCGTGACCAACATAACCTGGAGGCGCACCGATAATTTTTGAAACACTATGTTTCTCCATAAACTCGGACATGTCTATTCTTATCAGTGATTTTTCATCGTTAAACATAAACTCGGCTAGGGCTTTTGTTAGTTCTGTTTTACCAACACCTGTTGGACCAAGAAATAGGAACGAACCGATCGGACGATTTGGGTCGGCAATCCCAGCTCGACTGCGCTTTATTGTGTCTGAAATCTTTTTGACAACTTCGTTTTGACCAACAATCCTCTTCTTCAAGACATCATCCATACGGTTTAGTTTTTCTGCTTCTTCCTCAAGCATTCGAGAAACTGGAATGCCTGTCCATTTTGAAACAATAGTTGCAATATCGTTTTCTGTTATTTCTTCCTTCAAAATTCGTCGAGAACTCTGAAGTTTTTTCAGTCGTTTTGATTTATTATCTAAACTTTTCTCCAACACGGGAATTTTCCCATAGCGAATCTCTGCAGTCCGTGCTAGATCTGCTTTAGATTCACTTATATCGGCTTCGCGACGAAGTTCCTCGAGCTGTTTTTTGATATCTTTTATTTCTGAAACAGTTTCTTTTTCATTATTCCATTTCAGTTCTATTTCTGACGTATCTTCTTTCAAATCGGCAATAGCTTTTTCTATTTCTTTTGTTCGAGCTTTTGATTTAGGATCCGTTTCTTTTTTCAAAGCTTCAAGTTCTATTTGAAGTTTGACTATTTTCGAATGAGCGCCTTGCAAAACTACAGGCTTGTTCTCCATAGCGATCTTCAAATATGAGGCTGCTTCGTCTATGAGGTCTACTGCTTTGTCAGGTAAAAATCTATCTGTGATATACCGTGCAGAAAGATTTACAGCAGAAATAATAGCTTCGTCTGTAATGCGAACTCCATGATATAGCTCATACTTCTCTTTCAAACCTCGCAAAATAGTTATGGCATCATCAATCGATGGTTCATTAACGTATACAGGCTGGAAACGTCGTGAAAGTGCCGGGTCTTTTTCAATATGTTTTTGATATTCTTTTAAAGTTGTCGCACCTATTGCTCGCAGTTCACCTCGAGCCAGTGCTGGCTTTAACATATTTGAAGCATCGAGCGAACCTTCGGCAGAACCTGCACCAACTATGGTATGTATCTCATCAACGAAAAGAATTATCTTGCCGTCAGATTTTTCTATTTCTTTCAAAATGTTTTTTAGTCTCTCTTCAAACTCTCCACGGTATTTTGTTCCGGCAATAAGTAGTCCGAGATCAAGAGAAACAAGTTCTTTTTCGCGCAAAGATTCTGGAACTTCACCCATAGACATTCTTTGGGCCAATCCTTCAACAATAGCTGTCTTACCAACCCCTGCTTCACCGATCAAAATTGGATTATTTTTTGTTCGGCGAGAAAGAATCTGTATAATGCGAGAAATTTCATCATCACGACCGATAACTGGATCAAGTTTATTTTGCTGTGCTAACCTCGTCAGACTTCGAGTATATTTTCCAAGAGCTTTAAACTTTTTCGGTACATCATTTTCGATAGTTTTCTTGCTTTTTATATCTTCGATAACTCGCAAGACGGAATCTTTGTCTATCTTAAACTTTGAAAGCACATCTCGAGCGACACTTGGAACTTCAAGTAATGCTAGAAAAAGATGTTCTGTTGAAACAAAATCATCACCGAGAAGAGAGGCTTGTTTTCCTGAAGCTTCGATAGTTTGGACCAACTCTGGAGTAAGATAAACCTGATACGAAGCAGATAAAGTCTGCCCGCTATCAGTACCTTCTATAGCTTCGAGTAAAGAGTCTGTCAAAAGTATCGTGTCTATTTCTAGACGATCCAAAATAGAGGTAACCATGCTCTCTTCTTGCAATATCAAAGCAACTAAAAGATGCAAAGGATTTACGTGATTTTGTCCACGTTCGATAGCCAGCTCATGAGCCTTGCGAATGGCCTCTTTTGCTTTTGTTGTGAAATGATTAATTGGTGGCATATTTAGCCTTATTGTAGGGCTATTTTAAGCCAAAGTCAAGAATAGACTATAGGATTATGTCTTTGGAGTTGAGGTTGCTGTAATGATTAGTATTTCTTTTTTCAAAACAGAAATTGGGAGGAAAGTTTTTGACATATCAGACAATATTCTAATACCAATAACATCGCCAGAAAGGTTAAAAAGTGGACTTCCAACAACGAGGTCTTTTCCTGAAACATCTGTATCAATATTTGCTAGATATTTTGGAGTGGTCGTACTAACTGTTGAATCTTTCATCTCGAGAGATGTAACTCTACCAACCGAAACAGCATTTTCCGTATCTCCACCGAGGCTTATTACAGTCTGGCCGAGTTTTGGTTCTGAATCAGATAAAGTAGCTGGAATATATACATAAGGTGTTTTAAGATCTTTATCTTGTGCTCCTCTAAACAAAAGTAAATTTGTTTGTTTATCAACTCCAACGGGCGTTAGAGAAATACTGGTTCCATCACTCATAGAAGCTATGTAAACATTTCCACTAGTGATAGTTTTTCTATCGCTTTCAATCAAACCTTCTTTTGTCACAACCAAACCGATCCCATAAAATGTTTTTTCACCTGTAATTCCGTCTGTTTCTGTTATACGAGCAATACTTTTTATATTTTTGTTGATTGAACTAATAACTAAATCTTCTTCTTTAACTACAACTGTTGTAACTTCTTTTTGTTGTGGTTCTTGTGTCACTGTTCCTGGAGTCGTGACAGTTTGTATAGTTTTCTCGACAATACTATTTATATTTCTGGTAACTTCTATCGGTGCTTCTTGGAGTAGTGAAACAGTAATAATACCTGTAGCGATTGACGTTACAAAACTAATCAGTAAGACGAGAAGCACAACTTGATTTCTGTTGAGATCTTGCATTTGCATATGATTATTTTATCACAATTTTCTTTAACGCGGTAATAAGTATATCGATGTCAGACTTTTTACTTTCTCTTCCCAAAGTAAATCGGAGACTAGATAAACTACAGTCATTTTTCCCCAGACTTTCTACGACGTATGAAGATGAATCTTCTTTTAACGTCTGACAAGAAGACGAATATGAAGCAGAAACTCCATGAACATCTAGAGATATAACGACAAATTCTGAATCAAGCCCAGGAAAACAAATGTTTATATTGTTTGGCAAACGAGATTCTTTTGAGCCGTTTAGTGTTGCTTTTGGAAAAGTTTTCAAAATAGAATCTATGGCATAATCTCTGATTTCAGTTAATCGAACTGATTCCTCCTCCTTCTTTTTTTCTGCGATTTTAAAAGCTTCGGCGAAACCTATTATCGCCGGAACATTTTCTGTGCCACTTCGCAGTCCCCCTTCCTGACCACCACCAAAATGTATTGGACTTATTTTTGTGCCAGATTTTACATATAACATACCAATACCACGTGGCCCGTACATTTTTATTCCATCAAATGTCATGAGATCAACATTTAGTCGCAACGCGTCAGTATTTAAATAAAGTACAGCTTGACAGGCGTCAACGTGAAAATACGGTAGGTTATTTTTCTTCAAACTTTTTATCATTCTACCAATTTCTTTTATTGGTTGTACTGTACCTATTTCGTTGTTTGCATACATTACACTGACCAAAACGGTGTTTTCTTTTATAGCATTTTCAATGTCTTTTGTTTTTACTATTCCTTCGGGAGATACTGGAACATAAGTAACTTCTCCCCCACGACGTTCTATTTCTTTGAAAACTTCTAAAATAGAGGGATGTTCAATGGTCGTCGTAACGAAATGCGGAGTAAAACCTTCTGTTTTAAAAGTTTCAAAAACACCGAAAAGCGCCAGGTTGTTTCCTTCAGTCCCACCACTTGTAAAAATTATTTCGTTTTTCCGAGTGTTTATAACTTCACCTATTTTTTCTCGGGCTTCTGAAACTTTTTCCTTTGCCAAGATGGCTGAACTATACAGTGCGGACGGATTTGCAAAATTTTCGCTTTGCCATGTATTCATTACATCTAAAACCCTCTGATCAACAGGAGTGGTTGAGGCGTAGTCTAGAAATATGACTTTTTTCTTGAAAAAATTCATTTTTAATTTAAATTATAAACCTACCCCAGTAGTAGAGCGTAGCTCACTACAGGGCCATGTAGTGAGTTTGGCATCAAATACAATAAGTAAAGTAACCTTTACTATGCCAAACTCTACTACATGGTTTTGCAAAAGACAATAAAATGTAGTATAATCGCGCAATGATTCTTAGTAGAATTCTTTTAGTTATTTCAAATCCATTATTTATTACATATGCTGGTATAGCTTGCGTTTTGTTACTTATGATATGGATCTTGCGACTTGAAGTACGAATCCACAGATTACTCCTCGGCAAGAATTCAAAATCCCTTGAGGATTCGATAGTATCTGCCGGCGGAGAAATTGAAAAATTGAAAGAATTCCAAAAAGAAGCTGTGACTCATTTTATAAACGTGGAAAAGCGTTTAAAAAGAAGTGTCCAAGCTGTTGAAACAATACGATTCAATCCATTCAAAGGAACTGGCGAAGGCGGAAACCAAAGTTTCTCTACAGCTTTTGTCAGTGAAAATGGAGATGGAGCTGTTATTTCTAGTCTATATTCCAGAGACAGAGTAAGCATTTTTTCAAAACCACTTAATAAATTTGCTGGAAGTCTGGAGCTGACGGATGAAGAAAAAGAGGTAACGGAAGGAGCTCGAAAAAAATTAACCTAATTCCTAATTATTCTAATTGACCTAAATAAAACTGAATCGAGAGTTAGAATTTGGGCATTGTTTAAAAATTAGAAATTAAAAATTAAAAATTTCGCGGAAACAATGAAACTTAATCTTAAAAACCACCATGAACCAGAAAGACCAAAACATTTCAGAAAGACCACCCGTGGTAGCGATTATGGGTCATATTGATCATGGTAAATCAACTCTCCTTTCATATATACGCAAAAACACAGAAGCTCTAAACGAGGCCGGTGGCATTACTCAACATATTTCTGCATACGAAGTTCTCCACTTGGCAAAAGATGGTAAAAAACATTTTGTCACTTTTATTGATACTCCAGGTCATGAAGCCTTCAAAGGAATACGCCAGCGAGGAGCGTCAGTGGCTGACATTGTAATACTAGTTGTCTCCGCCGAAGACGGTGTCAAACCTCAAACACTTGAAGCTCTTTCATCGATAACAACAAGCAAAACTCCATACATTGTGGCAATAAATAAAATAGACAAACCCGGAGCTAGTGTTGAAAAAACAAAACAAAATCTAGCTGAAAATTCTATATTTGTTGAGGGATATGGTGGAGATATTCCAGTTGTTTCTATTTCTGCAAAAACTGGTGAAGGAATATCTGAACTTTTTGACATGATCATTTTAGTGGCCGAGCTAGAATCCCTGACTGGTGATCCAAAGGCACTTGCAACTGGCATGGTTATAGAAAGTAACCGCGACATAAAAAAAGGAATTTCTGCCACTTGTATTATAAAAAACGGTACTCTGGAAAAAGGTATGTTTGTAACTTCTGGTGTGTCTTCAAGTCCCGTCAGAATAATGGAAAATTATCTCGGCAAACAGATTCAAAAAGCTTCTTTTTCAAGTCCAGTTAAAATTATTGGTTGGGATGTTTTACCAGAGGTTGGGAGCAGTTTTGAAACATACAGTGATAGAGATGAAGCAAGAGAGAGCGTAGAAAAAGAAAAAACGAAAAAACTAGAAAAAACGAAAAAGAAAACTGAAAATATTGAGACTACTGAATCTGTAACAATAATTCCTATAATAGTGAAAGCTGATACGGGAAGTAGTTTGGAAGCAGTACTGTCTCAAATAGAAAAGCTTGAAACAGATCGTGTGAAAGCTAAAGTCACATCAAGTGGTATTGGAACAATATCAGAAAACGATGTTCGCGGTGCAAATGGAAATGAAAAAGCTATTGTTGTTGGATTTAATGTCAAAGTCGACTCCCCCGCCAAAAACCTAGCAGAAAGAGATGAAATAGAAGTCAAAACTTTTGATATTATCTATAAAATGAGTGAATGGTTGAAAGAAACTCTGACAACAAGAACTCCAAAAATCAAAGTGCTAGAATCCGTCGGCCAAGCAAAAATATTAAAAATATTTAGCAAAGTCAAAGACAAACAAATCCTCGGTGGAAGAGTTGAGAAAGGCTCTGTCACACTCGGAGCTCAAGTCAAAATCACACGACGTGAAGCAGAAATCGGCGAAGGCAAAATCCGCGAACTACAACAAATGAAAAAATCTGTCAGCGAAGTGCGAGAAGGAACTGAATTCGGCGCACTGATCGAAGCAAAAATGGAAATAGCTCCGGGAGATAAAATAGAAAGTTTTATTATTACTGAAAAATAATCCGGTAGTAGAAGTTGGCATAGCGCTAACGCGCAAGAAATAATGCCAACTTCACTACGGGATTATCCAGTAGTGAAAATGATATTTGAATAAAATCCAAAATATAAGTAGTATAAATATGTTAATATTAACAGCTAATAATTATAAGAAATAGATACTGCTCTATGAGCAATATCATTTTCTACTACTGGGATGAGTAACCGAGACGCCCGAATATCGGAAATATTGCACGACCTTGGAGCAAGGTTTTTGAGTTTGAACGGAAACAAATCATCACTACTGACTGTAACTAGAGTGGAGTTAACAAGAGACGAAAAATGTGCTACTATTTTCTTTACGGTTTTTCCAGAACAATTTGAAAAAACAGCTCTAGAATTCGCTAAAAGAAAGCGTGGTGAGTTCAAGGAGTTTGTCAAAGAAAACTCAAAATTAGGTAGGATTCCCCTCTTAGATTTTGAGATAGATTCTGGTGAAAAAAACCGACAAAGGATTGACGATCTTTTGAATGAAGACAAGGCGTAGTAGCCAAGATAGCAAGGCAAAGCTCTGCAAAAGCTTTATGCGGCGGTGCAAATCCGCCCTACGCCTCCCTAAATATTTTAGGAATTGCCTGGGTGCTGAAATTGGTAGACAGCCATCACTTAAAATGATGTGGGATTAATCTCCCGTGTGGGTTCGATTCCCACCCCAGGCACAAAAATATGAAAATTAAGATAGTCTCTATTGATTTTCAAAAAGATTTTACCGCCGAAGGCGGTATCTGCTATAAAACGCGTCCTTCGGTTGAGTTTATAAAAAATACTCTTATTCCTTTTCTCGTAGAAAAAAATCTTAAAATCGCCGAGATTATCTCCGATTATCGTCAGCCAAGACCAGGCGATAGAGGAAATTGTTGCAGGCCTGGAGAATGGGGTTATGAATCAGAAATACCAGAATCGGCGAAAGAAAAAGATGTTTGGATAAAATGTATGAACTCGCCGATTTGGATAAGAGATAATATCGGCGACCCGACAAAACAACCTGGATTACCATATCAAGACCCGAAAAAGTTTAGTGAGTGGATTGAAAAAGTAATTGGCAAACCAGAAGATACAGAGGTTGTTTTGATCGGGCTAACTCTCGATTGTTGCGTACTTTGTACTGCACAAGAATTTAATTTTCGTGGATACAAAGTAAAGATTTTGAAAGAAGCCGTTGATACTTATTCTGGCGAACAAAGCGATAAAGAATCACTTTGTAAAACTCCTGTTGAAAATTGGGCTGATGTATTAAATTGGAGCGAGATAAAAGATAAACGTTGAGAAAATAGAAAGAAAGTGGTATAAATTGAAGAGTGAGTATAAGCGCTCATAGCTCAGTTGGTAGAGCAGCTCGCTCTTAACGAGACGGTCGCAGGTTCGATCCCTGCTGAGCGCACAGAGTAAAATCAAAATCATTGGGCAAGTGGTGCAACTGGTAGACACGCTAGTCTTAGGAACTAGTGCCGCAAGGCTTGAGGGTTCGAGTCCCTCCTTGCTCACAAATTCGGACTTCGGAAGAAGTCATCGCGAAATCTCCCCGCGCCGTCGGCGCGGAAAAGGGTGAAAGAATGGAATCAGTCTTTTGTTTTCGGGCGAATTCAGTCGGTGGGCAAAATGAGACGGAGACGGATTTGTCCCGCAACTTAGGGTTCGTTCCGACTCGGTAGAGGAAATCTTTGATTTCCGAAAAATCATCGGACGAAACCAGTTGCGTGGCTTTTTTCATATCTAAAATCCATTCTCGCAAGGGTTCGACCCAATTCTTTCTCTCCTGTCGGGCAGACTCTAGTTTGGAAGCGAGCGAGACTTTTTGTTTCAGTAAGTCACTCTTTTTGAGTAGATAGTTTTCTTTCGGAATATCACCGTCCAGATAAAGAGAAACGAGCTTGTCGAGTTTCTCTTGTGTCTCTCGCTCGCTTTCCTTTAGTTTGCCGACAGCACTTCCCGATAATTGGACAGATTCTTGTCTCCACATTTCCACTTTCTCTAACATATAGTCTGTCCAGTCATCGGGAAGTGAGATTTGTTCGAGTCGATCCTTTAATTGAGAGACGAGAGCATCTTCTCGCAAATATCCCTGTTCACATTTTCCTTTCTTTTTCGTACAACGATAATATCTGTACTTCATACCAAAACGATTAGTTGACCACTGAGCAGTAATCATACTTCCACATTCTCCACAACGAAAAAGTCCTGTGAAAGGAAAATTGTGTCCTCGTTTTGATTTGCGAGGATGTGATCGATCTGTCAATACCTTTTGGACGGCTTCGAACAAATCGAGAGAAAGAATTGGAGCAAAGCTTCCAGGGAAATACTCATTGAAATGTTTAGTTAAACCAAGATACGCTTTGTTTTTTAATATACAAGCAACAGAAGCTTTGCCAAGTGGCGTTCCGGACTTTGTAGTTACTCCATGTAGAGCCAAAAACTGTGCCAGTGATTCAAAACCATATTTACCTGTGGAATATTCCTCATACGCGCGCACGATAATTTTAGATTTCACCACATCAGGTTCGATATTTCTCGTTTTCGGATTATTCACATATCCGAAAGGAGCGCGCGTTAACCATTCACCACGACGAAGTTTTTGGCGGATACCTCGCTCAACATTTTGCTTTAAGTTGTCAGAATAATACTTACTTTGTCCGAACGCCACTTGTAACATGAACAGCCCTTGCGGAGTTGGTTCAAACCAAAAGGTCGGAAAACGCAAAGAAACGATCTTGGTCGTGTCCACGGCGTAGATGATGCGTCCACCATCAATAGAGTTACGAGCTAAACGGTCAGGATGCCAAGCGAGTATACCAACACCATCCATATTTTCTATTTGTAGCATCATCTCGCCAAACTTTTCACGACCAGGTTTCTTTGCGCTTTTCGACTCTTGAAATTCCTTCAGAATTTCAATATTTTCTTTACGCGCAAACTCTCGTAGTTCAAACAGTTGAGCTTCAATACTCATTACCTGTTTATCATCATCTTCAGTAGATTTGCGAGCGTAGAGAAAATATTTTGGTTTGGACATATATTGTTTTAGATTGAAAAAAGAAAGTCCGTAATCGTCTCATTTCTTGCTTTCCTGCCCACCGACTGAATTCGCCCGAAAACAAAAGACTGATTCCATTCTTTCACCCTTTTCCGCGCCGACGGCGCGGGGAGATTTCGCGATGACTTCTTCCGAAGTCCGAATTTGTGATGTAATCCTACACTTTGCTCTAACTTTTTTCAAACAAATGTAAGTGGTGACTCTGACAATGAATTCCGTCACTTCACAGCATCCGCTCCACGACAGCCCGCAAGGGCTGTCCTTCCGCTTCTGCTGTTCCGTACCGCCCTCGTACCCATCGCTTCCCATTCTCGTTTTGTTTGCGCGGGATTTCTTTTTTCGGAATGGGCGATTGGGTTAGATTGTATTATAGAACAATATTGTTTAGGAAAACAATTAGAGATATACTCAACCTGTGAATAAGTCTGCAAAAAAGCTTGGAGCAAACATGAAACGGATACGCCTTGAAAAGCAAATGACGCAAGGCGACATTTGCAGAAAACTGGGCGTAGATCGTTCATATATTAGCAATGTTGAAAGTGGTAATAAGAATCCCACACTTTCAACCATTACCAAATTGGCGAAAGCTCTTGGTGTGACTGTTGATGAACTATTGAAATAAATATGATTGAAATAATTGACCGATTAAAAATTATAGTTACTCAATTTTGGTTTCATGCTGAAATATTTCTATCTCCTTTTTTAAAAAATCTTGATCCTTCTCTTTTTCAAAATATAATTTTGGGTATTCTAGCGATTTTCATTCCATTTGCCATTGTATTTTTGACAAGTCTTTTAGACTCTAAAAATGAAAGAAGTGAATTCGAAAAAATGGTGTTAAGTGATGAGGTTCTTGGGACTAAGAAGGTTTTTTGGCTCTCAGTAACAGGTATTGTATTTCTAGCTTTTTTCACGGGAAAATATATTTCAACTCTGAATAAAGTCATTGCGATAGTATTTTCTCTCATTTTAATTCGTCTATTTTGGATACCATTTAGTAAGATTTTGAAGTTTTCAGAGGGTACTAAATCAGAATTTGAAATATCGTTCTTAAAGAAACTAAAATTATCGAACATATTACGCCAAAGAAACAAAATAAAAACTGTAAAAATGATAAAAGCTTGGAACTCATTTTGGTC
>JAHFOB010000013.1:0-937 GCA_023267045.1 Candidatus Zambryskiibacteriota bacterium | reverse complement strand
CTACCTATAATGAGAAAGGATATACGACTATTTTTATTTCTGATATTGATGAAGCGATGAAATTAAAGATGTTTACGGTTGTTATTGAGCTTTCTAAAACTTATGTAGCTAGTATTGAAAAGAGAGACATTTTTTCCATTGGTTATGATATTTTGCCAAAAATACTTGAGTGGGCTGAAATCTTTTGGAATGAAAACCAATATTGGCTAAAAAATTATGATTATGAAAAAAAGATTGAGAAATTCTTACCACAAAAATATTTTCCTACATTTAGAAAATGGGGGTTAAATATATTACAAAGAATATACAGAAAAGCTGATTCTTTTTGGAATTGGAATTATTTTCAACAAGAATTTATTCCATCTGTAGTAAAAATACTATTAAATGATGGTCATGGACCCTATGAATTTTTTACATATTTCAAAAAACATATTGATGAGTGTGAAGTCAAACTAGAAAAAATCATTGACATAGATGAGAAGGAAAGATATTTCAATTACATAAAAGGATTATTTGGGAGTTTCTGTAAATCTTTCTTTGAGAATATTAATACGGCACCGTACAAATTTGATGTATGGGAACACTACTTTCCAAAAGAGTGGAAAATTACGATGGACAATACAAAAAATCATTCACCAAGAATTCTTCTTGATGAATTCCAAAAATGGGCTTCAGGACGAATATTTGAAAGAAGAGAAACTGGTTTTGACGATAAGTTAAGTGAGGTTGCAGGTGGTCTTTTCCCAAGTGTCCACTCTAGTTTGTTTCCTGCATTTTTAATATTACTTTACTCTTCTGAAATTAAATACGCTATTGAAAAAGAATCTAATGTTTTTATAATCCATGGAATGTTGTCTTGGTCAGGAGATATAAGCGAAGACGAAATTAATAGAATGAGAGAAAACCAAGAGAGGTCTCAAAAGGAAGAAACGATAAA
>JAHFOB010000021.1 GCA_023267045.1 Candidatus Zambryskiibacteriota bacterium | reverse complement strand
AATTCCGTTGTGACAATTACAAATTTTGTTTGAAAAAAGTTCGAACTTCGTTGTACAGAGTAGCCCGAATAAAACTTGTGTCGTTTGGGGAGAATTTTTGGCGAACGGCGCGTAGCGCCGAATAAGGAAAAGAAGGGTTTTCTTGGATTTTTTTGTCGTGAAGATGGGTTCAAGAACTCAAATCCGAAGATTTTTTGGAGAAATGCTTTTTGTCTTTTCGGTCGTACTTAATTATGTGCGTTTGACCCACCCACCCGTTCGCACGCACTTTCGCTAAAGCGAAACTCCCTATCGTTTCAAAAGACCGAGAGCCGATACAATTATTCCAGCAATAATTATTCCTTTATCTTTCCAAAAATTTACACCTGAACCACTCAATTTATAATCCATCAAAACCCCCACGATGACGAGAATCAACCCGATGAAAGTTATCGAATTAGTAATTAAAAATGCTATAACTTTATCTTTCCATGTTTCATTCAGATCATTAGTAAATTTTGATGAAATTCTAATTTCATTAGGAAATTGAGGCTTTATAAGTTCTGCCTCGTATCCTTTAAGGGAATGGAAGAGATTAGCAACAGTAGATGCTTCAACTGATTCATTGAGATTATATTTACGGCATATTATTTTAATGACACCTTGATCCCCATGAAGTGTGAGTATATTTTTCTCTTTCAAAAGAGAAACAATTTCTGCACGAATAATTTTTTTGGTCTTTATATCCATATTTTACAATTAATTCTATATGATATACTTATTTTGCACACAATCAATAGGTCGTCTTTTCTAATGGCCATCTTGGAAACAGTTCGAGGCGACTTGGATTGTGTGCACCAGGATGGCCATTTGAGTATATGAAATATTTTCTCTATGTTCGTAAAAGTACAGATGTTGAAGATAAACAAGTCATGTCTATCGAAGCGCAACTTTCTGAACTTCGCTCGCTTGCAAAAAGCGAGAGTTTGGAAATTGTGGATGAGTTTGTAGAAAAGCGGACGGCAAAAATGCCAGGTCGTCCTGTCTTTAATGAAATGGTCAAACATATTCAAAAAGGAGAAGCTCAAGGAATTGTTTGTTGGAAACTTGATCGCCTCGCTCGCAATCCAGTGGACGGAGGACAAGTAAGTTGGATGCTCCAACAAGGTATCGTTCAACATATCCGTATACATGATAAAAGTTATTATCCTACCGACAATGTGTTAATGATGTCTGTAGAGTTTGGAATGGCTAATCAGTTTATCCGTGATTTAAGCACTAATGTTAAAAGAGGATTGCGAGCAAAAGTAAAACGAGGCGAATTTCCAAGCACAGCGCCAGTTGGATATTTGAATGACACCAGAATGAGAACTATTGTCGTGGACAGAAAAAAGTCAAAAATTATCTGTTCCGCTTTTGAACTGTATTCTAAAAATAATTCCTGTTATGAAGATATCTCAAAATTTCTCTACGACAGAAATGTCCGAAGTCTAAATGGTAATCCTCTTCACAAGGATTGTGTAAAAAATATATTGTCCAATCCTTTTTATTACGGACATTTCCGATATGGTGGAGAAATTCACGAAGGCAAGCACACACCGATTATTGAGAAACGACTTTTTGATACAGTGCAAAAAATTATTATCGAAAGAGGTCATCAAATACGAGCAGTTATTGAACCGAAAGCATTTTGTGGACTTCTGCGCTGTGGTACCTGTGGAATGATGATAACCGCAGAAGATAAAATCAAAAAGAGATGTCAAAACGGCAATGTTCACAAATATGTCTATTATCACTGCACCAAAAAATCCAAGACTATCAAATGTGCCGAGCCGTGTATTAGAGCGGAAGTTTTGACATTGGAACTTTCACAAATTCTTTCTGCTTACGCTATGCCTTCGCCGTGGGCGAAAGAATTTGAGTTGTGTATGAAAAAAGACGAACAAGTGGCAAATCTTGAGTCTAAAGTGATTATTGAGGGTTTGAGACGTGGTGTATTTTCTATCTCGGAAAAGATACAAAGGTTACTTGATGTTTATCTCGCTCAAGATATTGATCGAGACACGTATCTCAAAGAACGCTCCAAACTTTTCTCGGAAAAGAAAACTTTGGAGGAGAAAATCAGCAGATTGGAAAGAGACGCCACGGCGTGGCTCGAACCTATGCGAAAGTGGGTTGAAGTGGCTTCAACCCTAGATGAAATCGCCAAACGGAACGACCTTCACGACAAAAAATCCTCTCTCCAGAAAATCTTCGGATCGAACCTCATACTTCACGACAAAAAAATCCAAGAAAACCCTTCTTTTCCTTTCTCGGCGCTACGCGCCGTTCGCCAAAAATTCTCCCCAAACGACACAAGTTTTATTCGGGCTGCCAGGCTTGGAATCGAACCAAGATTATCGCTTTCAGAGAGCGATGTCCTACCGTTAGACGATCTGGCATTTCGCCCTGTTGGGCTCAATACTTCCTCGCTCTCGCTCGGTCGCATTATCATTTTACAATACCTCAAAAATAGGCTTTACTCAAGCTCAAACGCGAGCATTCCGTATTTTTCTATTCTGTCTCTGTAGTTTGGAAAACTGTAATATAGTTTTATAACTTCTTCACTGCTGAGCGTCTCTGGATTTATCTCTTCTGGAGAATATACTTCAAGCAGATCATCGAGAGTTTTGAAAACTGAAACTTTTTTTACTGTTTTGGTAAACTTATCACTACCACAAGAAAGCTCCACTGTGTCCCCCATTTTTATTTTAATATAATCTGGACTACCAGCTCTGGTTTCTACAGTTTTTACTCCGCTTTTAATAAAATCAAAGGTGTCTCTGTTTGACTCTAAAAATAAAAGTTTGTGTGTTTCTTTCTGCATATTATTTACGTATTATTTTTTGTATTTTTTAAACAAGCCTCGACGAAAGCGGTAAAAAGCGGATGTGGATGGAGTGGTCGAGCTTTTAGTTCGGGATGAAACTGTGTGCCGAGGAAAAAGGGGTGGGTAGACTTTGGCAGTTCAGCTATTTCCATAAGTTTTCCGTCGGGAGAAGTGCCAGAGAAAACAAGTCCTGCTTTTTCTATTTCTTTTATATATTCACCGTTTACTTCGTATCGATGACGATGTCTTTCAGATATTTCTTTTTTACCGTAAGAACGTCGAGCAATACTCCCCTCTTTTAGTTTTGCGGGATAAGCTCCGAGTCGCATTGTCGCACCATAGTTGCCAGCCTCTAAATTTTTCTTTTGCTCTGGCATTATATCAATAACAAGATGAGAAGATTTTGGGTTTATTTCAGAAGTATGAGCATCTTTCCAACCGATAACATTTCGAGCATATTCGATAACTGCAAGTTGCATACCGTAACAAAGCCCAAGGTATGGAATCTTATTTTTTCGAGCATATTCTATTGTTTTTATAACACCCTCAATACCACTCTCACCAAAACCTCCCGGAACAATAATACCGTCGTATTTTTTTAATTCAGCGATCTTTCTTGGGTTTTTTTCGTATTCTTTTGAATTTATCCACGTAAGTTTTGTGTTCGCACCTTTCCAGTATGAGGAAAACTTTACCGCCTCGATGACAGAAACATAGGCGTCTGACAGAGTATAGTCTCCTGTATCAAAATACTTTCCAACAACTGCGATTTTTAGTTGCTTTTTTGCATTTGCTCTTTTTTGTACAAATTTCTTCCACTCGTGGAGTTCGCCATTATGAGTTCTGTTTTCAAGATGTAGGATTTTCATTAACACCTGACTTATTTTATCTTTTTCAAAATTTAGTGGAACATCATAAATACTTTCTATATCTGGCGCAGAAATAACATTTTCTGGACTTATGGCGCATGAAACAGCAATTTTCTCCTTGCGTTTGTGATCAAGAGGATGTGAACCTCGAGCGATAATAACGTCTGGCTGAACACCATATGAGTTTAGTTGTCGCACAGCGTTTTGTGTTGGCCGAGTTTTCATTTCACCAAGAGACCCTGGAACTGGCAGATATGTCACTATGATGAAAGCGACGTCTTGTGGGTGTTTTATTTTGAGAGTTCGAGCTGCTTCGATAAACAGCGCGTTTTGATAGTCACCGATAGTTCCGCCAATCTCAATCAGTGAAATATCAGACTTGTGATGTGCAGAGGATTTTTCCCACCGCCTGACTATTTCTTCTGTAATGTGCGGTATGGCTTCAACGCATTTTCCTCTAAACCCTAGATTTCTTTCTTTGTCGATAACGTATTTGTAAATCATGCCTGAAGTCATGTAGTCGTCTGGACCTAAATCCATTTCAAGAAACCGCTCGTAGTTACCCATATCTTGATCAGTCTCTAAGCCAGAGTCGAGCACGAACACTTCCCCGTGCTCTGTCGGGTTCATTGTTCCAGCGTCCACATTTAAATAAGGGTCAACCTTTATCGGATTGACCTTGAAACCTTTGCTTTGGAGAATTTTACCGATGGAGGACGATGCGATACCTTTGCCGACTCCTGACATCACTCCGCCAATAACGAAAATATATTTGTGTTGCTGTTTGTCCTGCTGTTTGTCTTTCTTATTTTTCATTCTGGATATTATTACATCGTATTTTTATATACTACACCTTTAAATATTTTCGTACAGCCAGCCAACTAGATATAGCTCCGATAAACACTCCCGAGCCGACGATGAGCAAGAAAATCTGCCCAAAATTTGAGGTATAATAGTTAAAAATATTTAATCCGACGAAAAAGTTTTCTGTCGTCCTACCAAGCCAAAGTGTTATCGGATAAAAAACAATGAGAGTAAGTACGGATGAAACGAAGCCATAAATAGCCCCTGCCACAAAGAAAGGTCCGCGTATATAAGACATCGAGGCGCCAACCAAACGCATAACAGAAATCTCATCGCGTGACATATAAATAACCAGTCGCAACGTGTTAAATGTAATGAGCACAGAAATAACTATTAGAAATATTGTTAGAATAAATCCGAGATGATTTGCCGAGTTTATTATCCGAGTTAGTCTATCAATAGCGTCTTTGTTTTGATAATAATTTACTTTGTCTATGATACTACTACCGTCTGATGAACTAGTACCTTTGTCATTGAGAAATTGAGCAATGCCTTCGTACTGCGATGGGTCTTTGGCTTTAATATTTAGCGTTGCACCAAAAGGATTATCCCCCAACTCATCCAAGGCCTGCAAAGTAAACTCGTCATTTTGGTGACGCGTCTTGAAGTCAGAAAGTGCCTCCTCTCGAGAAACATAGACCACAGGCAAAGCTACCTCTGGAAGTTGTTCCAAACTTTTTTTCATTGCCAAAATATCGTCTTCACTTGCCGAAGTGACAAAGTAGACATTTATATCTACTTTATCTCTTATCTGTGCAAGAGTGGATTGCAAAATAACTCCGGAAAAAATAGTCCCGCCAATAACAAAAAGAGTAACCACCATTATAAGTATTGAGGACAATGACACAAAACCGTTGCGCCAAAAACTGAAAAATCCCGCTCGTATTACTCTTTTTATTTTAATCCACATGATAGTTAAAATTTTTAATTGATCTAATTATACTAATTAAACTAAATAATGACCAAGCCCCAATGACCAATGTCCAACGAAAATCCCAATGCTCAAATGTCCAATTGGGAATTAGGGCATTCAGTCATTTCATTGGGAATTGGGATTTGGACATTGGGATTTGTTTAGAAATTAGAGCAATTAGGAATTAGAATAATTTTATATGACATATTTACCCTCCTTGTCGTCACGTATTATACGACCGTTTTCCATAGTTATAACTCGTTTTTTCAAAGAATCTATCACGCCTTTGTTGTGTGTAGTCAATATAACCGTCGTACCTAAATCATTTATTTTTTTCAAAATCTGAACAATATCGTATGTGTTCAGCGGGTCTAGATTGCCCGTTGGTTCATCAGCAATAATAACATCCGGTTGGTTGACGATGGCTCGAGCTATGGAGACTCGTTGTTTTTCCCCGCCGGAGAGCTCGTGTGGGAAATTCCAAATTTTCTTAGACAAATCGACAAGATCCAAAACGTGTGGCACATCGGCTTCTATCTCCTCATCTGTTCGACCAGCCGCTTCCATAGCAAAAGCAATATTTTCGTAGACATTTTTGTTCGGAAGCAAACGAAAATCCTGAAAAACCACGCCGATTTTCCGACGAAAA
The DNA here is from genome assembly GCA_023267045.1 of Candidatus Zambryskiibacteriota bacterium. GTDB lineage: Bacteria > Patescibacteriota > Minisyncoccia > Phycocordibacterales > DATDWN01 > C7867-006. The sequence continues at coordinate 267 of JAHFOB010000021.1, read as the reverse complement.
TCATTTATCTGGGTTTTACTCAAAGTCCCTATGTCTGTGGACTCATAAAACACTCGGCCTTTTGAAGGTCTCTCCTCCGCCAAAATCATTTTTATGAGTGTCGTTTTGCCCGCGCCGGAGTGTCCGACAATAGATATGAATTCTTTTGGCTCTATAGAAAGTGACACATCCTCCAGAGCGATAGAATTATCGGTATAAACTTTTGAAACTTTATCAAAGTGAATCATCCTGTAGTAGAGTTTTAGTTTGTTAAATCTTTCGACATTT
>JAHFOB010000020.1 GCA_023267045.1 Candidatus Zambryskiibacteriota bacterium | reverse complement strand
ATGACAGAGTTACGTCCAAATATCCTATTTTACCTAAAGTAAAATCACTTTTTATTCTATAACCTAACGAATATATAACAAGAGCGAAAATAAAAATAAAAACAAGTCCAGTTAATAGGATGTAATATTTTTTTGCGCTACTTTTCATTTATGCTATTCTACCGTATATGGCCATTTTCTCAAAAAAACTCGGAATTGACTTGGGCACAGCCAACACACTAGTCTTTGTTCCTGGTCGTGGAATTGTTTTAAACGAGCCATCTGTTGTTGCCGTTTCAGAAGAAGACAACCGTATTATCGCTATCGGTATTGAGGCAAAGGAAATGATCGGTCGTACTCCAGAAAATATCATAGCGTACAGACCTATGAAAGACGGAGTGATTGCTGATTATCGCGTAACAGAGGCAATGCTTCGTTACTATATGGATAAAGCCCTAGGTAAGTGGAATTTTGCCAAACCAGAAGTTTTGGTTTCGGTGCCGGCAGGTGTGACTTCAACAGAGCGTCGTGCTGTTATAGAAGCGGCTATACGCGCCGGTGCAAAAAATGCCTATGTGGTTAAAGAGCCGATTTTAGCGGCAATCGGTGCTGGTATTCCGATTCACGAAGCTGTTGGGCACATGATAGTAGATATCGGTGGTGGGACGACAGACGTGGCAGTTATTTCTCTCGGTGGTATTGTTAGTTCCACTTCTGTTAAATGCGCTGGCAATAAAATTGACTATGCAATTGCTGATTATATAAAAAGAACATTTAATCTCGGTATTGGTGATAAAACTGCAGAGGATATAAAAATAAAAATTGGCTCGGCTATTCCAGTTGATGAAGAACTTTCTATGACTATACGTGGTCGCGATTTTGTCACCGGACTTCCACGAAGTGTAGAAATAAAAACAAATGAAATCGTAAAGGCTATCAGTAAAGATTTGCGTGACATGATAAAAGCCATCAAAGATGTTTTGCAGGAAACTCCACCAGAATTATCAGCTGATATTATTGATAAAGGTATTATTATGACGGGTGGGACATCACAACTTCGCAATATGCCGGAATTAGTTTTCCGTCGAACTGGCGTAAAAGCAGTTATGGCAAAAGATCCACTGTATTGTGTTGCAAAAGGGACGGGGATTGCACTGGAACATTTGGATACATATAAGAAGTCCGTGATTAGTAAACGTTAAAGTTTCATAATTATAATTTCTGGAGCTAGCTTAAAAATTTCCAGCAGAATTTTTAAGCCCAGTCCTCGGCCTTGAGTTGTCAATGAGCTCCTCGTTTCACTCGGAGTCGTTGACAACACCATGCTCAAGGCACTGCGGGGTCTCCAGAAATTATAATTATGAAACTTTCTAATTTGCTATAATATTCTCATGCAACCTATCATTGATTTATACAAACAATCCGAAACACTTCACCACGCCTATTTTTTTGTAAGTGCAAAAGTGGACGAAACAGTTTCAAAAATAAAGCATTTTTTTGAACATGTCGTAGGAATAAAAACATCTAGCAATCCAGACTTCCAACATTTAAAGTTCGATACATTGACCATCGATGGTGCTCGTTCCATCACTGAACACGAAAATAGAAAGAATTTTTCTGGCGGAAACCCTTTGACTAACTCAGGGCCAAGGAAAGTTTTTATTATTGAAGCAGATTTTATTACAGAAGAAGCACAGAACTCACTTTTAAAAGTTTTTGAAGAACCAACTGTCGGTACGCATTTTTTTATTGTTTCCCCACAAGATATTCTTTTGCCGACTTTGCGTTCTAGAATGCAAACAATACTTATTGGAAATGATTCTGTAGGTTCAGAGAGTATTTTGAAAAAATCACTGAAAGATCGTTTGGCTATGGTCAAAGAAATAACAGAGGCAATAAGTGATGAAGAAAAGACAAAACAAGATGCCATAGCTTTTCTAAATCAAATCGAAACAGAATTATATGAAAGTGGTTCAGAAAATAAATCAAAAAGTCTAGAAATTTGCGAACTGGCTCGAGCTTCTCTATATGATCGTGGGGCACCTGTGAAGATGATTTTGGAAAATGTCTTACTTTCGATTTAAAAATTCAAAAATTAAAAATTGAAAATTTACAATAGCGTGTTATGCTATTGTAGTATGGCTTACAATTTCTCACCATTCAAACAAAAATTGAAAGAAACTGAAGACTGGCTGAAGCGAGAGTTTTCAAATATTCGAACTGGTAGAGCAAATCCAGCTATTTTAGACAGTGTTAAAGTCGAGGCTTACGGAAGTGATATGCCCATCTCACAACTCGCAAATGTTTCTGTAGAAGATGCTCGTAGTTTGCGTATAACACCTTGGGATATGTCTTTAGCAAAAGCAATCGAGAAGGGAATTGGCACATCTGATTTGGGTTTGTCTGTTACTTTAGACGACAAAGGCGTCAGAGTAGCGTTTCCGGAGTTAACTTCAGAACGTCGAGCTGGATTTATAAAAATAGCAAAACAAAAGCTAGAGGATGCTCGAGTGACTTTGCGAAGTGAAAGAGAAAAAGTTTTGAAAGATATTGATAGTAAGGAAAAAGACGGCGGGATGTCAGAAGATGAAAAATTTCGTCTGAAAGCCGAGTTGCAGAAAATGTTGGACGAATCCGGAAGAGTTTTGGAAGGAGCTTTGGCAAAAAAAGAGAAAGAGATAACCGAATAATTTTTAATTTACAATTTTGTAATTTTTAAATAATGTTTTAATGATTTAATTTATAAAATTAAAAATTCAAAAATTAAAAATTTTTAACTCATGTCCATAATAATTTTTCTTATAATTTTAGCAGTTCTTATTCTGGTCCACGAATTCGGGCATTTTATTGTTGCCAAAAAATCAGGAATACGAGTAGATGAATTCGGACTTGGTTTTCCGCCAAAAATATTTGGCAAAAAGTTTGGTGGGACATTGTATAGTATAAATGCAATTCCTTTTGGTGGTTTTGTAAAAATATTTGGAGAAGACCCCGTAGTAGAAGTTGATGTAGCAAAGAGTACTTTGCCTGAAGATGCACATCAACTTCACTACGGGACAAGCCCACCTGATGACAAAAGTGAAAGTTTTTATTACAAGCCGAAATGGATTCAAGCACTTGTCCTCGTCGCTGGCGTAAGTATGAATATTATTTTTGCTTGGTTACTTATTTCTTTAGGATTTTTCATAGGACTGCCAAGTCCGGTTGGACATTCAGGTTTTGGTACTGTACAAAATTCTCATCTCGTTATTACAGAAGTCTTGCCATCATCTCCGGCAGAAAAAGCTGGATTGAAGTCGGGGGATATAATAAACATTGTTTCTTCAAAGGGAGATTTTGCTCTCGGTCAAGATCTTTCTCCACAAAATGTTCAATCTATAATAAATGACGGGGACGGAAAAGTAGAAATAAACTATACTCGGGGAAATAATTATCTAGGTCATGTCTCCTTACAAACCGATAATACTATTGTCTCTGGTAAAAAAGCTATCGGCATTGCCATGGACAACATCGGCACATTGAAATTGCCGATTCATTTGGCTTTGATCCAAGGTGCTCTAACTACATATCTTTTGACAAAGTCTACAGTCGTCGGCCTCGGCGGTTTTTTGTGGCAGATCATTACTTTCAAATCAGATTTTTCACAAGTTTCTGGCCCTATCGGAATAGTCGGTGTTGTTTCTGATGCTCAAACTCTCGGTTTTGTTTATCTTCTTTCTATCATCGCCTTAATTTCTATAAATCTAGCAGTTATAAATATTTTACCTTTTCCAGCGCTAGACGGTGGCAGACTTTTGTTCATCATTATCGAGTTTATAATACAAAAACCTATTTCACCTAGTTTTGTAAAGCGAGCTAACTTAATAGGATTTAGTTTTCTCATAATTCTTATGCTGGTTGTTACTGGCCATGATATTTTGAAATTGCTTTAATGGTGTTTGACTTTAAAAAAAGTTTATTATATGATTATCTCTTATCCAGACAATCCCTCCTGTTCTAGAGGTAAAGAACGGTGAAGACAAAAGGTTGATCATCTGGAGTTAATAGTTCCACTTTCCTTTCTGAGTCACCGGGTATGTGCTTGTGGGCAATGAGACCGGAGTTAGGCTTAGGTAAAAATAAGTGTGAGCTGTTGACCTCCCGCCGCAGGGCGTAGCATTGCCGGATATATCGGTAATCTTACTCACCCTGCGGGTCAGGGAGATTTTTTTTGCCCAAACCCTGTAGTAGAAGTTGACATAGCGCTAAAGCGCAAGAAATAATGTCAACTTCACTACAGGGCTAGTTTGACTAGAAATTCTTTGTTACTATAGTCTACATGAGACAATCACAACTTTTTACAAAAACTCGTAAAGAAGGGCCAAAAGATGAAGTTTCAAAAAATGCAGAACTCCTTATTCGTGCAGGATTTATACAAAAAGAAATGGCGGGTGTTTATGATTATTTACCACTCGGTCTAAAAGTTCTGAAAAAAATAGAAAATATTATTCGTCAAGAAATGAGTATTGTCGGTGGTCAGGAAATCTTGATGACCACGTTACAAGACCCAGAAATTTGGCAAAAGTCTGGAAGATGGGATGACAAAATAGTGGACAATTGGTTCAAGACAAAATTAAATTCTGGAGCGGAGCTCGGTGTTGCCAATACTCACGAAGAACCCATAACAAACATGCTTTTGCATTTCATAAAGTCGTACAAAGATTTACCAGTGTATGTTTACCAGTTTCAAACAAAGTTCCGAAATGAACTACGGGCAAAAAGTGGTCTGATGCGTGGTAGGGAGTTTCTGATGAAGGATTTGTATTCATTCAACAAAACTGAGGAAGATTTCAGAAAGTTTTATGAATCAGTTGCTGAGGCTTACATGAGGATTTTTGAAAAAGTTGGTTTAGGAGATATTACATTCCGGACTCTCGCTGCCGGGGGGTCTTTTTCTGTCGGTTTAACAGATGAATTTCAAACAATATCAAATGCCGGTGAGGATGTTATATATATAGATCGAGCAAAAAAAGTTGCAATAAATAAAGAAGTTTACAATGATGAAAATATTTCTAAACTTGGGTTAAATAAGTCCGCTCTAGAAGAAGTAAAATCTATCGAAGTGGGTAATATTTTTCCTCTTGGCACGAAATATTCTGAAGTATTATCGCTAACAATTAAAGATGATGACGGCAAATCAAAACCAGTTGTTATGGGCAGTTATGGTATTGGTCTTGGTCGGTTAATGGGTACGGTTGTCGAAGTTCTTTCTGATGAAAGCGGAATAATCTGGCCGAAAGAAATTGCCCCTTTTGCCGTTCATCTTGTTCGACTCGGTGTAAATGAAAAAACAGTCTCATTTGCTGAAGAACTTTACTCTGATTTGCGAAAACGCGGTATAGATGTACTCTATGATGATCGGGATCTGCGTCCTGGAGAAAAGTTTGCTGATTCTGATTTGATTGGTATTCCAGTTCGTTTCGTCATTTCTGACAAAACAGTCGCAGAGAATAAAATTGAAGTAAAATATCGCACATCAAAAGATTCAGAATTAATGTCAGCAGATGAAGCCTTGAAAATTTTGTAAATGCGATACTAATCCGCGAATACATGCGAATGATACGAATAGTTGGGTACCCTTAACGAAAAGGGCATACGAATTATTCATATCATTCGCATTGTGTTCATTCGTTTTATTCGTATAATTCGTATATTCGCATCGATATATAAATGATAAAAAATTTCCAACAACTAAAAAGATTACTTTCCAACGATATCGGTATTGATTTGGGTACTGCCAATACTCTGGTTTATTTGCATGGTAAGGGAATAATAATAAATGAACCTTCTGTTGTGGCTGTCAATCAGAAAACCGGTCGTGTTGTCGCCGTCGGTCGTGACGCTAAACAAATGCTCGGAAGAACTCCCGGGCATATTGTTGCCGTCAGACCCTTGGTTGATGGAGTTATTTCAGACTTTGAAGTTACAGAAGAGATGATTACATATCTCATAAACAAAGCTCAAAAAGATAATAAAAAACTTCTAGGTCCTCGGGTTGTGGTTGGTGTACCGTCAGGAATTACAAATGTTGAAATTCGTGCTGTTCGTGACGCCACAAAAAACGCAGGTGCGTCTGAAGTTCATATAGTTGAAGAGCCGATGGCCAGTGCAATAGGCATGAGACTTCCGATAATGGAACCAGTTGGAAATATGGTCATAGATATTGGTGGGGGAACAACTGATATAGCAGTTATTTCGCTTGGTGGTGTGGTTCGTTCAAAAAATCTTCGTATTGCAGGGGATAAACTAAACAACGATATTATTTCTTACGTCAGATCAGAATTCAAAATTTTAATTGGCGAGAAAACTGCTGAAAATATTAAAATGTCCATCGGCGCTATTTTGCCAGGTATGAATTCTCTAGAGGCTTCGATCAAAGGCCGAGATTTGATTTCTGGTTTACCAAGAGAAGTTATAGTTACTGATTCCGATATTCGTGAAGCTA
>JAHFOB010000012.1:13324-19768 GCA_023267045.1 Candidatus Zambryskiibacteriota bacterium | reverse complement strand
CATAACCGCTTCTGTTGTTGATAACAAGATTTATCAAGCTATTTTGAACGAGACTCTTCAAAGAGTTAAAGAAGGGACATCTCTCTCTGATGCGCTATCACAACACAAGGAGATTCCAAATCTTTTAACTCAAATGATAAAAGTTGGTGAGGAAACGGGTGAGGTGGGCAATATTTTGAAATCTTTGGCTAAGTTCTATCAAAGAGAGGTCACTAGTGCTGTGGATGCTTTAGTTGGTCTGATAGAGCCGGTTATGATTGTTGCTTTGGGTTTAGGGGTGGGAATACTTTTGGCGGCTGTACTCATGCCTATCTATAATCTAGCATCATCAGCATAGGTCTTCAAATCTGGCGCATTTCGTTGTTGGAAAGCAAAAAACAATTCTCACCTTACGACAAGTAAGGCTCGAATTCTTTTCCGCTTTCCGCCTAGAACTGCACCCAGATTTGAAAACCTAAAAAATACTAATATAATATGGGTCTATCTAATTATCCACAGGCTCTCTTTCAATAGTTATAATAGGGACGTATAATACATCTATTCGTTTATATAAAACGGGCATCTCGACTTCGAGATAGGATGGTCGAACGAAATAGTAAAATGAATTACAAACGTATTTATTAAGAATTTAGTTAATAATTTATAAATCAATTATGACAAAAAGTTTCAAACGAGGTTTCACACTCATCGAATTGCTTGTGGTTATCGCAATCATCGGTATTCTATCATCCGTTGTGCTCGCTTCTCTTAACACTGCTCGAGGCAAGGGGGCAGATGCCGCTATAAAGTCAAACTTGGCGAACATTCGTGCTCAAGCTGAGATTTTGTACGATACAAATGGTATTTACGATATTGACGGTACAGCAACTGCAGTAGCTGTTGGTGCTTGTGTTTCAGGAGGTGCTGCGAGCTCACTTTTTGCTAACACAAACATAAACAATCAAATTGTTTCTGCTGTTAGTGCAAGCACAGGTGGTGATTACACAAACACAGGTTGTGTTGTAGGAGCTAGTGCCGTTTCTTGGGCAGTTTCAGTTCCTTTGAAACAAGTTACAACTGATTCTTGGTGTGTAGATAGTACTGGATCTTCAAGAAAAGTTACTCCAGCTTCTGGTGATAGAGGTTTTCTTTCTGGTGCATGTAAGTAATATTTTGTTATGTTTAGAAAAAAACCGAGCTCTGGCTCGGTTTTTTGTTTTATCCAGTTATCAACATATGGGTTTTATTGACGATTATTTTAGTGTACAATAGTATCTATCATATTAATTATTTGTAAAAATTATCATTTATGACAAAAAGTTTTAATCGAGGTTTCACCCTTATAGAGTTGCTCGTCGTTATCGCAATCATCGGTATCTTGTCTTCTGTCGTTTTGGCTTCTCTTAACACAGCTAGAGCAAAAGGGGCAGATGCCAACATAAAGTCAAACTTGGCTAATATACGTGCTCAAGGTGAGGTTTTGTATGACACGAATTCAAATTATGACGGTATTTGTGGCAATGCAAACGTTATTGCTCAAATGAATTCAGCTAACACTGCATCCAGTTTACTGACAGCATTTTCCGCTGTTATAACAGATCCCGGGTCTGCGACCCAATCTGTTTGTCACGAAACTTCTACAGCTTGGGCTGCAAACGTTCCACTGAAAACAGATAGTGCGAATTCATGGTGTGTTGATAGCACGGGGGCATCAAGACAGCTAACGGGTGCTTATCTCGGAGATAGTGAGGTAGTATGTCCTTAATAGTTTAACCAATAATTTATAAAATTTATCATGAAAATAAAATTTAATCGCGGTTTCACACTCATCGAATTGCTTGTGGTTATAGCGATCATTGGTATTCTATCATCCGTCGTGCTCGCTTCTCTTAACACTGCTCGAGGAAAGGGGGCAAATGCCGCTATAAAGTCAAACTTGAACAACATGAGGGCTCAAGCCGAGTTAGTTTATGATTCAACAAGTAGTTATGACACGGTTTGTAATGGTACCCAAGACACAAATGTTGCTAAAGCTTTGACTGCGGCGATGAATGCCGGAGGAGCTACTTCTATCGATCTTGCTTATGCAAACATTGGTACATCTGTAAAAGTATCTTGTCACGCAACAGCATCTGCTTATGCTATATCAGCTCCACTGAAAGTTCTCGATGGTTCAAATGTTTATTGGTGTGTGGATAGTACAGGTACTTCTATAGGAAGAGTGAGTGTCTTAGGGGCTTCAAATGCTGCTTGTCCTGCATCATAATTTATAAAGATGTGGTTATATATGTGGGGTTATAGTTTTCTGTTCACAAAAGTAAATCATTCATTTATGTTAAGAAATTATTACCGAGGTTTCACTCTAATAGAATTGCTCGTCGTTATCGCAATCATCGGTATTTTGTCTTCAGTTGTTTTGGCATCACTTAACACAGCTAGAACGAAAGGGGCGGATGCTTCTGTTAAATCTAATCTTCATAACATGAGAGCTCAAGCGGAACTTTATTATTCCAGCAATTCAGATTCATATGGGACTTGGAATGCTGGTGTAAAAGCGACATGTCCGACTTCTGTAGTTGCTGGTAGTATATTCAATGATACAAACATAATAAAAGCTGTTGCAGCAGCTCTGTCTTCTGGAGTAAATGGTACCAGTTGTATATCTGTTGGTGGGTCATATGCAATAGCAGTAGGCATGAAAACAGCTAACCAGGCATGGTGTATTGATAGCACCGGTGCATCAAAATTAAAAACTGGCGTTGCTACTCCAGATTTGGCTATTACTGGTTCTGCTTGCAATTAAATCTCTTAGCTATAACCCAAGACGTCCATTTTGTTTTTCTTGTTATGTATTTTAGTGTATAATATTTCTATTCATTCTGGACATTTTAGATGTTATGCACATAAAAAGAAATTTTAATTACGGTTTTACTTTGATAGAACTACTGGTGGTTATATCTATTATAGGTGTTTTATCTACTGTTATTTTAGCTGCCCTAAATAGTGCCAGAAGTAGTGGTGCAGATGCTGCTATAAAACAAAATCTTTCCAATATGAGGGTTCAAGCCGATCTCGATACTGATGGTGGTACTAAAGTATCAGCACCGAGTGGTTACAGCTCTGTCTGTATAAACACAAAAACTCAAGCTATGAAAGACGCTGCCATTTCTGCCGGTGCAGGTGGAGGAACATGTAACAACGCCCCAAATTATTGGGTTGCTTGTGTCCCACTTAAGACTAACTCCGTCAATGCTTGGTGTGTGGATAATACCGGTGCATCAAAACAAATTCCATCCGTTTCTTGCATTGGAACGATACAAGTTTGTCCGCCGTAACTATTGTTTTCAATCTCTAATAGCTATATAATATAAGTATGGATTTTTTATCTCTTTTATTTATATTTATTCTAGGAACACTTATCGGTAGCTTTGTAAATGTTATTGGAATCAGATATAACAGTGGACTTTCTTTCTATGAAGGCAGGTCAAAATGTCTAAATTGTGATTTGCCACTGAAGTGGTTTGAACTAGTTCCAATTTTCAGTTTTTTCTTTCTCCGGGGCAAGTGTAACAACTGCAAAAGTCCAATATCTTTTCAGTATCCGGCGGTGGAAATCTTGTCTGGGCTTATTTTCGTCGGTGTAGCTATAAGACAATACAGTTTATGGCCACTTTATAGTCTTTTTCCTCACGCTTTACTCTATTCTATATTATTTTTCATATATTACGCTTTTATATTCAGCTTGCTTTTGGTTATTGTCATCTACGATATTCGACACAAAGTTATTCCAAACGGGCTGGTCTACACTTTTATTGTTTTGAGTGTATTAAAACTTCTCTTATTCTTTTATTGTAAACATTTTGTCTTAACACAACTTGATTTTTTTGATTTGCTTGCACCACTTGCTCTATCTTTGCCTTTCGCGTTTTTGTGGCTAATTTCTAGCGGTCGCTGGATGGGTTTTGGAGATGTAAAGCTGATGTTTGGTATTGGAGCAATGCTCGGTTTTGTTTCTGGGGTGTCAGCTCTAGTTCTAGCTTTTTGGATTGGAGCCATATGGAGTATCTGTCTTTTAATTCACAACAAACTCTACCCAAAACCAGCTGGAGAAACGATGTCTACCATAAATTTTCATTCGGAAGTTCCATTCGCTCCTTTTCTAGTTTTAGGAGTGATTATAATTTTCTTTTGTCATCTAGATGTTTTGGGACTCGGCAGTATTCTCAATATTTTGTACTAAGTTGTTACTAAATCATGTTCATAAATTCAAAAAAAGCATTCACACTTGTAGAAGTTTTAGTTTCTCTTTCAATAATCACAGCTATTTTAAGTGTTGTTATGTGGAACTATGGGGGATTCAACGATAGGCTGGCTTTGACCGGATCAGGTCAGGAATTAGCTATTGCCATAAGACAAGCCCAGACCTATGGACTAACTGTCAAAGAAGTTGGCATTGGATCAGGACAATTTAACTATGCTTATGGTATTTATTTTAATCCAACAATATCTCCGAGTGACTATTACGTTTTTGTAGATAGTAATGCAAATAAAATATACGATGTTGGTAGTGGTTGTGGCAGTGGTTCAACAGAATGTGTGGAGAAATTTTCTTTGAGAAATAATGTAAAAATCACAAGTATTTGTGATGGACTGTCTTGTCCTCCTGTCGCTTCAGCAAAAAGTTTGGATGTGACATTTTTGCGACCAAATCCAGATGCCACAATAAACTTCACTGATGGAGTAGGCAATATTGTCACTAGTTCTTCTGTCAGAGGAAAGGTCATAATGACTTCGCCAAAGGGGATGACATTAACCGTTACAATAGAAAGTACTGGTCAGATATTGGTTCAGTAGTTTAGATATAAAATGTTCAAATTTTTTCTAAAAAATAAAAAAGGTTTTACATTGATTGAAATAATAGTTTCTCTGGCTCTTTTTATGACAGTTGTTTTTATTGGGACAGGTGCCGTCCTTAGTATTTTTGACGCAAATAGAAAATCACAAAGTTTGAGAGCTGTTATGGACAACCTGAACTCGACTTTGGAATCCATGACACGTTCAATTCGTTTCGGTTACAATTATCATTGCGATATAAATCAAGGCAGCATTTCTTCCCCAAGAGATTGTGGTTTGAATAATAGTGCAAATTCTATTGTTTTTACTGCCCCAAACGGTACACGAGTAGTTTACAAACTAAGTGGTAATCAAATAGTTAGAACAATAGAAGGTGGGCCAGAATATCCTATGACTTCATCCGACGTGACTATTACTAGTCTGGCTTTTAGAGTTTTTGGATCAACTTCTTATTCAGATGGAGATTTATTACAGCCCCAAGTTATAATTGTTTTAAGAGGATATGCCGGAACAAAATCTTCAAGTCAATCAACATTTAGTTTGGAGACAACTGTTTCGCAAAGAATTTTTGATTCACAATAAAAAGATGAAGAAAAATATTTTAAAAAATAATCTTGGGTTCACACTGGTCGAAACTTTGGTAGCAATAGGTATTTTATCCCTTTCTATTGCCGCCGCTTTTACTGCTGTCCAAAGCAGTTTACAAAATTCTGGAAACGTAAAGGATCAAATCACTGCTTTTTATTTAGCTCAAGAAGGTATGGAATTTATAAAAAATATAAGAGATGAAAATGCTCTGCATTCACTAAATGGAACGCCTACAGATTGGCTTGCTTCACTTTCTGCTGTTAGTGGTGATGCATGTTATTTTGGAAGCACATGTATTATTGATTCACCGCTCGGTAAAACAGCAACAGCGAGATGTTCGGGTTCTTTTGGTACTTGCCCAAACCTAAATCAAGACTCCAACACGGGACTTTTTGGTTATACCTCTGGCTGGACAGCTACAAATTTTAAACGAGAAATACAATTCCAGAGTTTATCTGCAAAGGAAGTACTGGTAACAATAAAAATGACTTGGATAAACCATGGCGCGACAAAATCTTTCCAAGTAACTGGACTTCTGCTTAACCGAGAATAAAATGACAGAAAAAACAAAACCAAAAAAAGGGTTTACACTCCTCATCGCCATCGTGGTGACATCGATGTTGCTCATTGTCAGTTTTGTTGTGGCAAATGTGTCCCTGAAACAGTTAGTCCTTTCTTATGCCGGGGTAGAATCTCAATATGCTTTTTATGCTGCCGACAGCGGGGTTGAATGCGCTACTTTTTGGGATTTGAAAACTGGTACAACCAGCGCTTTTTCTATAAATAACACATTACCTATTTCTTGTAACAATCAGACAATAGGACCCGGTCTTTCAAATGGTCAAACAGTTGCAACTGTTCCAACACAACCAAGTAGGATCGGCGGCGGAACTGTCTCTGGCAATTCCGCCAGTTTTATTTCTACAGATGTTATTACAAAAGGGAGTTGGCAAGGTGTTTACGGATCTGATGGTTATAACATCATAACTAGTGGTGGGGCAAAGTTCAGTTATCCTTCATATT
>JAHFOB010000012.1:0-13314 GCA_023267045.1 Candidatus Zambryskiibacteriota bacterium | reverse complement strand
ATCCAACTGAAGAAACTCGTGGGCTACTAAAACCTCCGGGATACACTTCTCGTGTTGGAGCAGCTTGGTATAACAGTAGTGTTTTTACCATAGACATGAATATAAGTGATAGTGGTCTTCATCAAGTTGGTTTATATATGGCTGATTGGGATAGTAGTGCTAGAGTCGAGACTATAGAAGTTCTGGATGGCTCAACTTCTGCTGTTTTGGATACAGAAACTGTTTCTAGTTTTAATAGTGGAAAATATTTTATATGGAATATTTCTGGGCACGTAATTTTTAGAATTACAAAAGTTGCTGGGACAAATGCTGTTGTAAACGGTTTCTTTTTTGATCCAGCAACTTCTGGTAACGGCGGCGGTGGTCCTCCAAGTATTTTCCAGCTGAATTTCGCACACGGTTGTGCAATTGTTAAAGTTACTAAATCAACGAATGGTCAGACAATCATTGATTCCCGAGGTTACAACACTTGCAGTTCATCTTCTTTGCGGAGATTTGAACGTGGAGTGACATCAACTTTTGGCGGTAATACATATGTTGCACCACCACCCCCACCATCACCACAAAATATACCAGTTTTGACCAGTAGTCCTAGCTCAATTATGACTGGTGGTACGGCTACAGTTTCTTGGAATTATTTAAATACAGTAGCAGGTAATCCAAAGGCTTCAGATTGGATTGGTTTTTATGCTCCTGCTGTCAGTGATTCATCTTATTCATATTTTATTTATGCGGGTACTTGCACTTCTTCATCGGGGGCTGTGCCAAGTATCTCGGGTTCCTGTCCTTTTACAATTCCATCAGTTTCTGCTGGAAATTACGAATTTAGAATGTTCGATAATACTCCTCCAGCAATACTTTTAGCCAAAACATCTTCGTTTGCAGTGACAGTGCCAGCAGGTATCAGTTTTGTCGGAGGTAATGCAGTAGCTGGTACTTCTATCGCAATACCAACTCATCAGGCCGGAGATTTGATTGTTATTTTTGCTTATGAAAGATCGGCGGGGGCTGTTCCTACCCCAACACCACCTGTTTTAGGTGCTGGTTTTACAAATATTGGTTCATCTGATTCTGGTAGTAGTAACGCAAGTACGTTTGGCTATCGTGTTGCTACAGACGGCAGTACAACTAGCGGGACTTGGACAAATGCTACCAACCTAATCGTCCAAGTATACAGGGGTGTAAATGCTTCAACACCAGTTGGGGCAACTGCAAACGGAGGGGCATCCAGTGGCACTGTTACATATCCTGCACTTTCACTTACTAACACTTCCGGTACTTCTTGGGTAGCAGGTTTTGCTGGGAGTAGAAGCTCAAATACTACTATTGAAAATCCTCCGTCTGGGATGACCAACAAAACAACCTATGGTGATGCCACTTCTGAAGTTTCAGGTCATGATACAAACTCCGGAGTTTCTTCTTGGAGTAATACTGACGTCACAATAGGAGGTTCAAGTGCATGGAAATCTCGAACTTTGGAAATAATTCCTCAAAGTTACAATCCTCCTTCCTGTGCTGATGGTTCTGGTGGTGCAATTACTCACTCTGGTGGTTACACTATCCATACATTCTCATCTCCAGGGACATTTATTGCCCCTACGGGGTCAGGATGTACAGGGACTATTCAGTATCTAGTCGTCGCTGGTGGAGGATCCGGAGGTTCTAGTGGCGGGCCGGGCGGTGGTGGCGCTGGCGGAGTGGAAACAGGAACATCCGCCATAACATTGGGTAATTCCTATGCAGTTACAGTAGGAACAGGAGGTACTGGTGGTGGCGCTGGTAGCAATGGAAACAATTCTTCAATTGCAGGTGTTGCTACAGCTGTTGGAGGAGGAGCTGGAGGTACTGAGAACTGGATTAATCTCAATGGAAGAAACGGAGGTTCAGGTGGTGGTGGAGCCGTAGGTGGTGGATCTGGGGGTACTGGAAGTTCAAGCCATGGTCATAATGGAGGAAATGGTACAGCCGGTGGGGAGGCTAGCGGTGGAGGAGGAGGAGCTGGCACGGCTGGTGGCGACGGTAACGAGTCTACCGGACGAGGAGGAAATGGTGGTGACGGGTATACATCAAACATTACAGGTTCAAATGTAACTTACGCTGGAGGAGGACGGGGACTTGGTTATATTAGTGATGGATCCAGTGGCGCCGGTAGTAGCAACCCAGGTGGTGGAGGGGGCGCCGGTTCTGCTGGTGGAGGTTCAGGTGTGAATGGAATCGTTATTATTAAGTATTAATTTATAAGAGATTTCATTCTTGATTTAGTGTAGAATAAGGCCAAATAAAAATGCATGGCCACAGAAATTCCAAAAGAAGTAAAAAATAGACTAAAAAAACTCAAAGAGACAATTGAGCGTCATAGACGTTTGTATCACACAGAAGACAAACCAGAAATTTCTGACGAAGCTTATGACTCACTTATAAAAGAATTAGAAAAAATTGAAAGTGATTATCCAGATTTAAAATCTGCAGATAGTCCAACAGAACGTATTGGTGGTGAGCCGTTAAAAGAGTTTGTAAAAGTAAAACATCAAGTAAAACAGTGGTCATACGATGACGCTTTTGACTTTGAAGAACTTAAAAAATGGGACGAGAAAGTTAGGAATTTTATTAGGAAAGAGGGGTTGGGAAAAGAGAAAGTTGAGTATTGTTGTGAGTTGAAAATCGATGGACTAAAAGTTGTTTTAACTTACAAAGACGGAAAACTTGTTCGTGGGGCAACTAGGGGAGATGGTGATGTAGGTGAAGATGTCACAAACAATATAAAAACAATTGATAGCATTCCGCTTGAGCTCAAAGAAAAAGTTTCTGTTATTGTTGTTGGTGAAGCTTGGGTAGGCAAAAAAGATTTAGAAAAAATAAACAAAGAAAGAAAAAAACAAGGGGAAGACTTGTATGCAAATACTAGAAACCTTGCCGCCGGAGCGATACGACAGCTCGACCCCAAAATGGCCAGAGCAAGAAAATTAAACTCTTTTATTTATGACATAGATCTAATCTCTATTAAAAAACCGGATACTCAAGATGCAGAAATTTCTTTGATTAAAAAACTTGGCTTTAACATAAACCCAAACCACCAAGTTTTTTCTGACTTGGAAGGTGTGGAAAAATATTATCAGTCTTGGGCAAAGAAAAAAGATCAACTAGATTACGGGCTTGATGGGATTGTTATAAAAATAAATTCAAATAAAATCCAACAAGCTTTGGGTTACACTGCCAAATCCCCTCGGTGGGGGGTTGCATATAAGTTTCAAGCCGAGCAGGTAACAACTGTAGTGGAAGATATTGTTTTGCAAGTTGGACGGACTGGAGTTCTAACTCCAGTAGCGCATTTGCGACCGACAGTTGTTGCTGGCTCAACTGTTTCTAGAGCGACACTTCACAACGAAGATGAGATAAGGCGACTTGATGTTCGTATAGGGGACACGGTCGTATTGCAAAAAGCTGGTGATGTAATACCAGATATAGTTTCGGTTATGAAAGAACTTCGGACTGGAAAAGAGAAAGTTTTTAATTTTCCAAAATATGTACAGGCTTGTGGGGGTGATGGAAAAATAGAAAGAATACCGGGCCAAGCTGCATGGAGATGTGTAAACAAAAACTCTTTTGAACAACAAAAAAGAAAGTTTTATCATTTTGTTTCCAAAAAAGCTTTCGATATTTCTGATATGGGCCCAAAAGTATCAGACGTTTTACTTGAGACAAATTTAATTTCTGAATACGCTGACATTTTTACTTTGAAAAAGGGAGATCTGCTCTCTCTCCCGCGCTTTGCTGAAAAGTCAGTTGATAATTTGCTTTCTGCTATTGAGAAAGCAAGAACAGTGACACTCTCTAGACTTTTGACTGGAATATCGATTCCACAGGTTGGTGAAGAAACAGCTCGGGATTTATCAAAACATTTCAAAAAAATAGAGAAGTTACAGAACGCTTCATTTACTGAGCTCGAAAATCTTTCTGGTGTTGGACCTATCATAGCCAAATCAACAGTTAATTTTTTCTCTTCAAAAGAAAACAAAAAAATGTTAAAAAATTTACTTGGTCAGGTCAAAGTAAAACAAGACGAAGTTGCTACTTCAGGTAACCTTTCAGGTAAGAAATTTGTTTTGACTGGAACTTTAGAAAAAATGTCCAGAGATGAAGCCAAAGAAATGATTCGCCAAAGTGGTGGTGAAGTGAGTGGAAGTGTCTCAAAAGAAACCGACTATGTTTTGGTTGGGGAAAATCCAGGTTCTAAATATGAAAAAGCCCAGCAACTCGGCATCGCCGTTCTCTCTGAAAAAGAATTTTTAGCTTTGTTCTAACTGTGTTATTATAACTTTTATGATTAGCAAAGAAGATATACAAAATCTAGCAAACCTTGCTCGTATTGAAATCTCCGAAACAGAGGCGGAAAATTTAGTTCCAGAAATAGATTCTATTTTAGGTTATGTTGGTCAGATAAAAGATGCTATAGGAAATAGTGAGAGAGTGATACCAAAACTTAGAAACGTCATGAGGGGCGATGTGGTTTCTAATTCTCCAGATGAATACAAAGAAGCTCTTTTAAATAACGCGCCGGCCAGAGAAGGGGATTATCTAAAAGTAAAAAAGATTCTATGAGGATAGACATTTCTACACTAACTATAAGTGAAGCTAGAAAAAAGCTGGACGCAAAAGAGTTCAGCTCTGTTGATTTGGCAAAAGTTTATTTAGACGAAATAAAGAAAAAAAATGGAGAGATTAATGCATATCTAGAGATTTATGATGATGTTTTAGAACAGGCAAAAGAAGCGGATGAATCGATAGCTAAAGGAGAAATCTTTCCGATGACAGGAATTCCTATAAGTTTGAAAGATAATATTTTAATTTCTGGTAGGACTGTTACGTCAGCTTCAAAAATTTTGGAAGGATATATTGCGCCATATGATGCAACTGTCATAGAAAAATTGAAATCACAAAAAACCGTTTTTCTTGGTCGAACAAACATGGATGAGTTTGCTATGGGAGGTTCAACAGAAAACTCAGCATATGGCGTAACTAAAAACCCTACAGATCTGTCTCGAGTTTCAGGTGGTTCATCTGGTGGTTCTGTTGCCAGTGTATCTATGAACGGCGCCCTAGCTTCCCTCGGTTCTGACACAGGTGGCTCTATTCGTGAACCATCATCTTTCTGTGGAGTAGTAGGACTCAAACCAACGTATGGAGGCGTCTCACGATACGGTCTTATGGCCATGGGTTCGTCTCTGGATGTTATCGGGCCTATCACAAAAACAGTTTCTGATTCGGAAATACTTTTTAATGCGATTCGAGGTCAAGACAAAATGGACAGCACCACATATTCTGAATCTACATATCCAAAAATTAAAAATTCAAAGAATAAAAATTTAACCGTAGGTGTTCCATATCATATTTTAGAAAAAGGATTATCTATCGAAGCGAAAAAAGTTTTTGATGAATCTATAGAAAAATTAAAAAATCTTGGGTTTGAAGTAAGAGATATAAAACTTCCAAACATAGAATATTCGTTAGCTGTTTATTATATTATTGTTCCAGCAGAAGTTTCTTCAAACTTGGCACGGTTTGATGGAATAAAATATGGTCTGCATGCCGAAGATGGCAAGGATTTGTTAGACGATTATTTGAAAACTCGTAGACAAGGTTTTGGTAGGGAAGTCAGACGAAGAATTCTCATCGGCACATACGTTCTTTCTGCTGGATATCACGATGCCTATTACAACAAAGCTCTAGCTCTTCGCCAAAAAATATCCTATGATTTTACAAAAGCTCTTTCTGAAGTCGATCTTATTGTTACTCCGACAACACCAGGTACAGCTTTCAAAATAGGTGAAAAAGCAAATGATCCTTTATCACTTTATCTAGAAGATGTTTTCACAGTTCCAGCAAACATTGTCGGCATTCCAGCCATTTCTTTGCCGTCTGGTTTTGTCACAGAAGACGGAAAAGATTTACCACTCGGTATTCAATTCATGGCTCCGCACAATCGTGAAGACTGGCTTTTTGAAGTAGGTAAAAAGTTTTTAGGAGAGTAATCACCGTGTCTTTAGTCGTCCTTTTTGTATTTTGTGCTTCTTTCAACTTTATACTTTATACTTTATACTTTACATATGGCTGACGAAAAAAAACCTGATAAACCGGCCGATAAAGCACCTTCTCCTACACCAAGATCAGATCCCTTTGTGGAAATAGTATGGATGATGCTCGGAGCTTTTATAGTTCTGTATTTTATTAACGGACTTACTTCTGCTGTTACTTCAAACCACCTTTTTTCTAATGGGTGGAAAGGATTTACTGCCCAAGGAATTTTGTTGTCACACACTAAACCGATTTTGTCTCTTTCAAATCCTGTCGGAGCTAGAGTTATAAGTACAAAAGATCACAGCAAAGTCTATAACTCACCAGGTGGCGCAGAAGTGGGGGAACACAAATTCGGCGATCGTGGCAAAATTTTGCAAGGGCCAGTTGATATTAACGGCGAGAGGTATTGGTACGTTGATTATGATTCTGGTCCTGATGGTTGGGTCAAAGAGTCTGATATCGCATATCTAGAGTCAGAACCGAACCTGTTTGAAAAAATACTTATTTGGATATTGTCATCAGTTTGGTATTTCAAATTATTTTTAATTTTCTTGTCTATAGTTATTGTGGCTTGTATAGTTTTCTTGTACAGAAAATTGAATGAGATGCGTAGGGAAGAGGATAAGGTTTTATACCCTGTGAAAATCGCAACTATTGAAAATCCGAATAAAAATCCAGCTTGGGATCGTGTTTTAAATCACATTGACTCGGCAAACGAAAGTGATTGGCGACTAGCAATCCTCGAGGCGGATATTATACTCGGCGAGATTTTGGAAAAATTAAATCTACCAGGAGATACAATGGGGGATAAACTGAAAGCTGTAAACAAAAACGACTTTAATACCATAAACAACGCTTGGGAAGCTCACAAAATTCGTAATCAAATAGCCCACGAAGGTGCATCTTTCGTTCTAGTCCACCGTGAGGCTAGGAGAGTAATTGAACTCTACAGAACGATTTTCGAAGAGTTTAAAGTAATTTAGAAAGGGACTCGGCTTGTCGACAACTTAAAATTTTTCGTCAAAAATTTTAGTCGCCTCCCCGACTCGCGACCCTTCGTACTCTCAGGGTGGAGCTCCGTCTTGCAAGTCCTGACGTAAACTGCGTTTAGCAGTTTACTGTCCGCAACAAATACGCAAAAACCCCTGTCGGGGTTTCGCGTATTTGTTGCGGGACCAGGACTTGCACCTGGGTCTGCAGGTTATGCTTTACCACTATAGCTTTCGCTACCTTTCGTTTGTTGGTCTGGACTATACCATCTCCTTTTTTCTATTGAAATAGAAAAGTCAGGAGTCTGCCATCTAGTCTCTACACATCTCCGACATTGTCGGTTTAGCTCGGAATTATCTTTTTGCTTATTGGCAAAGAGGACTTCTCCGAATTTGGCAAATTCACACTCAAAAATTTCTTATTAAGGGGCCCATTCAGTCGAGCCTACCGAGATACTACTTCTCTATCCCGCTACAGGGAAGTATATAACGTTTTCATTCTTTTACAAGACCTATTGTGTCGACGCCAAGAGTTGCACTTGGGACCTATCGCTTATGAAGCGATCGCTCTTACTAACTGAGCTACGCCGACAATAGAAGTAATATAGCAAAAATTTTATAAAAATAAAATTGTGGATAATTGGTTAGGTATTCACCCTGTCACGTGATATTATTTATTGTGTGCCAATAAGAAAGTATATTAACAAAGATTTTTTCAAAAAATGGTCGCCAGAAATGTCTTACATTTTAGGATTTTTTGCTGCTGATGGGTACATGACTATAAATAAACGTGGTGGACAATACTGGGCATTTGATATTGGGGATTATGAGCTAATTGATAAAATTAAAACTGTAATTAAATCTAATCATAAAATTAGCGTCAGAAAAAGAAAGAACGGAAAATACACAACATATCGATTACAAATAGGTAGCAATGAAATGTGTGATGATTTAAAGGTATTAGGATGGGATGAAAGAAAAACAAAAAGGATGCGTCTGCCAAATATTCCAAATAAATATTTTTCAGATTTTGTTAGAGGTTACTTTGATGGAGATGGAAATGTGTGGACTGGGGACATTCATAAAAGTAGAAAGACGTACAGTACTACTATCCAAACAGTCTTTACTTCGTGCTCGAAAGAATTTTTAGGGGGGATGGCAGAGAAACTTAAAAATTTATATATTGATCGTGGGGTGTTGAGACACGGAAAAGGAGAATATTATAGATTAACATATAGTGTTATTGGTTCTTTGAAATTGTATGATTTTATGTATAATAAGCTTGGTACGTCTCCACTTTTCTTGAAAAGAAAGAAGGATGTATTCGAAAAGTATATTAAAATGCGGCTGTAGCTCAACGGTAGAGCACTGTCCTGTCACGACAGAGGCCGTGGGGTCAGCACCCATCAGCCGCGCATTGGAAAATTTCACTAATTTTAGCCCTAGAAATAGAGTTATTTTAGTTCTAACGTAATGCTTGACAAAAAGTTATATATGGTATATAATTATATGTGGAGGTGAGAGATATGTTCGTGCAAATAATCGTTCGTTACCAACACTACGGAGTTCAGGGAGACAAGAGTTTTGTGGGTCCGTTCACGACTCAGGAAGCTGCTTCTGATTGGCGCAATGAGTTTAATAAACTTTGGCGCGAATCAACTACAGAATTGGTATCTGAAGTAGGAGAAAGTAGACAAATTATCTATACTCCAGACCAGACACCAAAGCAAGTTCACGACAAAATTTGGAAATCAATATACGATTACTGCATGGGCTAGCCCCACGCAGACCAGCGCGACGCCGAACGCGTTGCAGAAGGGACGAATCATGAGGCTCTAAAGTGCCCACTACTAAAATAAGTAGTGGGTTTTTCTTTTGTAAAATCAGTTCTAACATCATCCACTAGGTCACGTAAAAATATGCTAGAATTCGATATATGGAAATCGACATAAAGAAGGTCACAAAGTTTCTAGAGGATACAATAGAAGAGACAAAAGCAGACATTCAAGGTCTTTTTAATGCTGATTCTGAACTGGTCAAAAAGTATGAGGAAATAAAACAGAAAGCCAGCGAAGTGCCCATAAAGGAATTTGTACAGAAAAAATATAAATCTCTGAATAAAATTTTAAATAAAGAACCACAGATAAAAATCCTAAATGAAAACAAAGAGGTGGTTAAGGCTGGTTGTGTTGTTGTAAGTGACAAAGACAAAGTTCTGCTTGTTAGTAACAAAGAAGGAAAAATCTGGTCTTTTCCAAAAGGTCATGCTGAAAAAGATGAAACTCTCGAACAAACCGCACAGAGAGAAACAGAAGAAGAAACAGGTTATGAAGTCGAAATAATAAAAAGACTCTCCGACTTGGTTTACACTAGCCAACAAACAAACGAGCTTATACGAGTAGCAATGTTTTTGGCAAAACCAATAAAAAAGACAGATGAAGAGGAATCTAATACACAATTTGCTTGGTTTTCAGTCAAAGAAGCCGAAGATATTTTACACCATAATCTAGTTTTTCTTTTGAAAGAATTAGAATAGAATTCAAGATACCATTTTCTCGTGAAAATACTCTTTGTCTTTTGCGAAAAATATTTCTGCCAGACGATAAATACTAAAAGTAATAAAATAAGCAGAAGCTACATCTATGGAGTAGTGTAAGTGACCAAGTAGTACAACAATCCCAAACAAAATAGAAATTCCAATAAGAATCAGTCGTAAATATTTCTGATCCCAAAAAATCAACGCCATAAGATATGGTTCTCCAGTATGAGCCGAGAAAAACAAATCTGCACCAGAGGTAAATTTACTTATCCAATCAGTACCCCTATCTAGAAGAATATGATCAGGGAACGGACCTATGTGCGTTAGAGTTATAAATATAGATCTGATCACCAGAAACAGAGCGATACTTTTCAGTATGAAAGGAATTCTTTTTGGTTCATACAAACCAAGAGCGGTTATGATAGCCCACAGAAATATCGGTCCGTAAGCGAAAATTATATCTACATCAAAAACAGGAGTGTTGCTTAGAATAATATCTTGGACAAAGTTGCTGGCTTTTTCCGTGGCATACATTCCCGCGTAAAAATTTATTATGAAACTGGTCAGCAACAAAAAAACTCCTATGCACACAGAAATAGTAAATTCTTTTCTGCTAAAATGATTTCTGTATCTTGAACGTAATTCTTCCATTTCATTAATTATGATAACATATTTCTATCTTATGACTTTCCATTCTTTACTGACAGATTTCTTGAAAATTATCACAGAAATGTAGTTACTCCACCAACTAAACAAAAGTCTCGGCCAACCTATTTTATGAGCGCGTCTACCAGTATGATAAAAAAATATCTGACGATCAAAATGTGTTTTGCCAATTTTTGATAATCTGCTAAAAAATTCATTATCTTCTGCCACGACCAATCTTTCGTCATAACCACCCAGTTTTCTGAATATATCCGTTTTTATAAATTGGAATTCTCCTGGAGCTGCACCGGACCCAAAAACATTATTTACCATCGCAAGATATGCATTACATATATATAAAATAACTTTATCTGAAAATGTTTCATATTCAGGCATTACTTTTTGAGATATTGCAACGCCGACCATTTTATCATTAGTTGAAAATATTTTCAGAATATTTTCAATACAATAATCCGCATCTGGCATATAGACATCTGCGTCCATAAATAAAAGATATTGACCTTTTGCTATTTCTGCTCCAAGATTTTTACCTTGACCTATTGTTTTGTGTGGACCTTCTTTTTGTAAGACTATTTTGTCTGTGTATTTTTTTACAATCTCTAGTGTCTTATCGCTACTTCCACCATCAACTACTATGATTTCATACTGAAACTTTTTTATACCATCTTTTAGTCTTTTTAGTGTTGACTCAATTATTTTTTCTTCGTTTCTTGTTGGGATAATTATGGATATCATTTTATTTGTTAGTTAAATTACGTTTTTTGAAATATGAATTTACCCCCCTAATTATTAAGAAAATAACAAATATGAAAGCCACTAGTGATACTACCTTTAAACTTTTATCGATTTTGTTATATAAATTACCAAAGGAATAACCAATGTAAAGTAGAAATCCTGTCCAAACAAATTGACCAAGAAAGTTTACAGAAAAATATTTTTTAAAGGACATTTTTGATAAACCTGCGGTCACTAGTACAGCCAAAGCTAACCCAAAACCCATAGTTATTTTCGAAATAAAAAGGATCTTGATTTCATGGTTTCTGAATATTTTTTTTGTAGTTTCAAGTTTTTCTTTTGTAATACCAATAAAATGTCCATATTTTTCCAGAGTATTTTCCCCCAGGTGATAGCCCAGACTATACCAAAATATATCTCCAGCTAAGTCACCAGCTATTAATGTTAAATATACAGGCCAGAAAGCAACTATGTGCGAATGAAGCATTATTCCTGATGAAATCATAACGATAGGACCTTCTATTATCGTCGTAATAAAGATCAGAAAATATTTATAATTGAGAATGAATTCTATAAACTGATGGAAATACATACCTGATTATTATAACATTTATTAGTACCCTTGGGTTGTGTTATAATTAAGCTTAACTTCAATGCAAAATTCAAAAATAAGCTTAATTATTCCAGCTTATAATGAGGAAAAATATATAGGAAATTGTTTGGATTACGTTTTGAGAAATACAAAAGGAAAGTTATTCGAGATAATCGTTGTTGATAATAAAAGTACAGACAATACAGCAAAAATAGCCATTTCTTATCCTGGTGTTAGAGTTGTTTCGGAAGAAAATAAAGGTTTAGTTCGGGCAAGACAGAGGGGATTTATGGAATCTAGGGGTGATATTCTTGCTTACATTGATGCTGATACTCAAATGCCAGATTTTTGGTTTGATAAAATATTAGAAGGATTTTCAGAAGGGTCAGTGGTTTGTGTTAGTGGTCCTTACGTCTACTACGATATATCAAAATTCCAACAATTTCTTGTTAAAATCTACTGGTATATTTTAGCTATGCCAGTTTATTATATTGTCGGTTATATGGTTGTTGGTGGAAATTTTGCTATTAGAAGGAAAACTGTTGAAAAAATGGGCGGGTTTGATACGACTATTGAATTTTATGGTGAAGATACAAATATTGCACGTAGGGCAAGCAAAGAGGGTAAGGTAAAATTTAACCCAAGTATGTTCATGTATACTTCTGGTCGTAGATTGTCTGGACAGGGTATTTGGAAAACAGCATATATTTATATTTCAAACTTTCTATCCGAAGCCTTCTTGCACAAACCTCTGACTAAAGAATATACTGATATACGTTGATCATTTTGCCGTTGTAGCTCGGGCAGTAGAGCACTTCATTGGTAATGAAGAGGTCGCCAGTGCAAGTCTGGCCAGCGGCTCACGGTATGCCGAAGTAGTTTTAATTTATTTCATGAGAGCCAGAGTAGCTCAGTTGGTAGAGCACCACTTTCGTAAAGTGGGGGTCGTGAGTTCGATCCTCGCCTCTGGCTCTCATGAAGTAAATAGAACAAACTTTCGTGAAGTGAGGTTGGGAAGGGACCCAACCGCAAGACCTTGAGCGTTTGTACTCAAATGCGAAAGGTGTACAGTGACTGTAAGTCAGGAACGCCAGTCCGATTCTGGCCTTCGGCTCTGATATAATTTTGATATGGATGATAAAAAGCAGAAATTAGAAATGGAACTAGCTGAACTTGAGCTCACTATGACGAGAGCGGATTTTTGGTCTGACAAAGACAAGGCACAAGCTACTATTCGTCGAATTCAAGAGTTAAAGTCAGAAATCGCGGGCGAGGGGAAGTACGATGCGGGGGACGCGGTTATGACTATTTTTTCTGGCGCTGGCGGAGACGATGCTGAAGATTTTTCGGCTATGCTTCTCAATATGTATTTAAAGTTTTGCACCAAGAAAAATTTCGGTGTTAAAACTTTACACGAAAACGAAAATGATCATGGTGGTTACCGAAATATTACGATTGAAATTTCGGGCAACCCTTCGACTCGCTCTGCTCGCTCAGGGTTAGGACCCTACGGGGTCCTGAAAAACGAATCCGGCGTGCATCGTCTAGTTCGTATTTCGCCGTTTAATGCCAAGTCTCTCCGTCACACATCTTTTTCTATGGTTGAAGTTATTCCAAAATTTGAAAAATCGACCAAAGCAACTGATTTGGAAATTCCAGAAGATGAAATTCGCGTAGAATTTTCTCGCTCGAGTGGTCCGGGTGGACAGAACGTAAAC
>JAHFOB010000002.1:69146-87240 GCA_023267045.1 Candidatus Zambryskiibacteriota bacterium | reverse complement strand
TATTTTTATAAAACGTTGTTAAATATACATTATTTTATGAATTCTGCAAGCGACCGCGGTCTCTAACGGGATTCATGTTACTTCAATGTAATTCCGAGACTTTTTAGGATTTCTTTGATTTCAGTTAAACCTTTTGAACCAAGACCTTCTATTTCTAGAATATCTTTCTCTTTCTTTCGAGCTAGACCTCCGACTGTTCGGATATTTGCATTAGAAAGAGCTTTCATAGTTCTGGCTGAAAGATTTAGGTTTTCAATGCGAGTTTTCAAAGAATCCTCGTCAGTGGTATCTGACTTTGGAGTCTCACCTTTTCCAGCGCTTGATACTATCACATCTTCCTCCTTGAAACCAACGATAGCTTTGAGCTGATTTATCATTGTCTCTATTGATTTTTCTAGAGCTTCTTTTGGAGTAATAGTCCCGTCTGTTTCTATGAAAATCTTTAGTCGGTTAAAATCTGTTCTATCACCAACTCGCATATTTTCAACTTCGTAGCTCACACGTCGTATTGGTGTGAAAATAGCATCGAGCGTGATTTGTCCAATATCAACACGATTTTTCTGTAGTTCTTCTTTAGAAACAAATCCTAGTCCTCTCTCGACAGTTATTTCGATATCGAGATCTGCTGATTTATTTGTTAGTGTTGCGATAACTAGCTCTGGATTAAGGATTTCCACTCCACCAGGAATTTTTATATCACTGGCTTTAACAACTTTTTCACCTTTTACTTTTAGAGTAAGGATTTGTGGTTCTTCTGAAACACTCTGAATTCTGACTCTTTTTAAGTTCAAAAGTATAGTTATTGCGTCTTCTTTAATGTTTGGAATTACAGAAAATTCATGGGCAATGCCAGCGATTTTAACTGCTGTAACTGCTGTTCCGGGTAGAGATGACAAAATAATACGTCGAAGTGAATTACCAAGAGTGTGTCCGTAGCCAGGATAAAGTCCATCAATCTCATAAGATCCTGAGAAATCTGCTTCGGAAACTATTTTAGGCTTTGAGGGCAAAACGATTGTATAATCAGACATATAGGGTAAGTTTAAAAGTTAAAAATTTATAAAGTAAAGCGAATAATAATATACACTAAATCCATTAATTAATCAATACCTATCGACTATAAAACTCTATTACAGTGCTCAAATCAAACATATTTTCTGATTTGACATAAACCGGTACCCCCTGAATCTCGGCTGTCTTACTAACTGAATCAAACTTTATCCAAGATGGGGTTGTAGCATTTTTTAACCTTTCGTCGAGGTTAGAGAAAAGTGGTTTGTTCAGAGAGCGAGCTGTAATCTCAACTTTGTCGCCTATGTCCATTCTTCGAGATGGGGTATTAACTCGTTTGCCATTTACTGAAATATGGCCGTGAGAAACCATCTGTCGTGCTCCACTTCTTGTCGGAGAAAATCCTAGACGATAAACGACGTTGTCCAATCTTTGTTCCAGGAATTCAAAAATTGTTTCAGGAGTTTTAGAATTTTTCTTTGAAATAGCTTCTTTAACGTAGTTTGAAAATTGTCTTTCTGAAAGTCCATAAGTAAATCGAGCTTTTTGTTTTTCGTTCAATTGCAAACCATATTCAGTTTTTTGTTTTGAAAATCCTTTACTCTTTCCCCGTCTTTCTAAATGCAAAGAGTATTTTTGTGTTTGAGTTTTCTCAAATATTGGTGCCCCGAGGCGTCGTGCTATTTTGTATTTTGGTCCTATTATCATGATGTAAGTTATAAAGTTTTTAAAGTTTAAAAGTTATAAAGTCTTTTATTTTATTCATTTGTGTTTTCTTTACAAACTTTATAAACTTTAGACTTTATGAACTATTCTATACTCTTCTTGGTTTCTTTGGTTTTGGTCCGTTATGAGGGACTGGAGTAACGTCTTTTATAGAAGAAATACCGATACCTTTTCCTATAAAACCTCGTATGCCAGACTCTCGACCAGAACCGACACCTTTTACAACAACTGCTACTTCTTTCATGCCCATAGCTGATGCCTTCGCACCAAGTATCTCGCCAACTTTTGCTGCAGCAAATGGTGTGCCTTTCTTTGCACCCTTGAAACCAATTGAACCGCTTGAAGATGTAGCTAGAACATTACCTTTACTGTCAGTCAGAACAATTTTAGTGTTGTTGTATGTTGACTGGACATACAGTCCACCAATCTCAACTTTCTTTTTTGAGACACTAGAAACAGCTGGAGTTTTTGACTCCCCCTCAGTTCCACCATTTGTTTTTACAATTCTCTTTTTCCCCATTTTATTATTTATAGTCAGTTTATAGAACTATTTCTTGTCGGCTATTTTACGTCCTGTACCCATAGTCTTTCTTGCACCACGTCGAGTTCTGGCGTTAGTTTTTGTCCTCTGACCTCGACTTGGCAAGCCTTTTTGGTGACGTGAACCTCGATAAGTTTTTATATCTTTCAATCTTTTTATATTTCCGGCAACTTCTCTTTTCAAATCACCTTCTATTTTCAAAGTCTCAATAACTTTTCTGATTGAATTTTCTTGTTCAACTGAAATTTCTTTTGGCTTAAGTCCGTAAGAAACTTTTGCTTTATCCAAAATAGTGTGAGCTCTTGGTCGTCCAATACCGTAGAGTACAGTTAGTCCAATCTCTATTCTTTTATTTTCTGGCAATGTGATTCCTAAAATTCTCATAATTTTTTCTATTTTATTTATAATTTTCCGCTAGCGGAAAATTATCCCTGTCTTTGTTTATGTCTAGCATTAGCTTTACAAACAACATAAACATAGCCCTTTCGACGGACTATTTGACACTGCGAGCAGATTTTTTTTACTGAAGATTTAACTTTCATCCCGTTTAGAGACAGGTCGCGGTCTTTTGCTTCCTGTAAAACTTAGTTATTTTATAAAACGTTGTTAAATATACATTATTTTATGAATCCTGCAAGCGACCGCGGTCTCTAACGGGATTCATTTGTATTAAAACTAAACTCTTTTAACTATACGGCCTTTGCCTCCGTATGGATCTATCTCAACTATTACTTTGTCGCCTATCATTACTCGAATCCTGTGCAATCTCATCTTTCCAGAAAGGTATGTCAGCATTTCTTCTCCGCTATCATCTCTTTTAACTTTGAAAAAAGTGTTGGGTAAGGCTTCAATAACCTGAGCCCCAACAGAGGTGTCTTTTTTATTCGGATCTTGCATTATTTTAATACCAAGTTTGGCAACTGTTGTATTTTTAGTACAGATAGCATGTTAACAGAAATAGCCCTATTTCGTCAACCCCAGTAGTAGAGCAGAGCTCACTACAGGGCTTAGTCCTGTAGTGAAGTTGACATCTTGCATCTTTTGTCTGATATTCCAGACTATGTCAACTTCTACTGCAGGGTATTTACGACAGTAACTTTATTGGGATCATTTGGGACAGTTTGACTCCAGAAAGGATGAGTTTCTACCCAGGCTTCCTTGATCATTCCGTATGTACCTATAACAGTCATAGCATTTTTCTTGGATAAGCCTAGAAGATCACTTTTTAGTTTATTTTCATCAAAAACCCAGACTAGGTTGGCCGGACCTTTAAGGTTAAAAGCTAGAGAGTTAGAGTTGTTCATATCAAAAGAAATACCATTTTGGAGGCTAAAGACGAGATCTGCTAGGTTGCTGACTTTTATAGTGTCATTGCCAGCATTCGGTAAAACTTGATTAAGAATAGCCTTAGTCAGTGATGCTTTATCAAAAATAATACCACTTGCCGTACCTTTTTTTCTTATAACTACATTACCACTACTAGAACTTTGGTCAGCCACTTGAGTAACAGGGTCAAGATTATATGAAAGACTTTGTGGATAAAGAAGAAAATCAACTGGAATTTGAGAAGTTATGTTTTTTGATAGTGAATCTTTGAGTGATGCTGTTAATTCTGTGTCAGCTTGAGTCGTAGCCTCTTTTGAAACAACCTGTTGCATCCCAGAAAAGCCACCCGTCATCTCCGTTTTTGATCTTCCATAAACAGATGAATATTTAGGATCACCTTTGAAACCTGGAATAGTGAAGTCTTTCAAACCTATATTATAAGCTGGACCAACTTTATCAGCTTCAACTACAGCTTCCACACTTCCCGCTACAGATTTACCATTGACTGTTTGTTTGCCTGGTACAGTTACTGGATTTATTAGCCGAAAAATAAGCCCTTCTGGAGTCTCAAAACGAGTAGTCGCTACCAGTTTTTGAGAAGATGAGTTGTAGTTGTTGTATATAACAATAGTTCCAGTAGCTTTCTTTTCTACTTGCTCTTGTCCTGTTGCCATAACAGTTTTTTCAACATCTTTTGTGATACTAACGATCTGGAAACTTAATCCACTACTTGAAACGTCTTTTTGAGCAGTAAAATTATTGCTGAGAACTTTGGTTTGCTGTTCTGGGGTAACGGTTATTTTAGCGCTTTTGAAAAAAGCTGAAAGACCAAAAGCTAAAATAACCACTAGTGCACCGACAGAAATGTAAAACCATTTCTTTTTTGATTTTACTGGTTCATCATACTCGTATTTGTATGATGGCGTATCGACAATAGTTTGAGATTTGGAAACTGGAGTCGGTGGAAGTTCTATTCTCATAGGTGCTTCATCCATAATCTTTATTGGTCTAGAATTATCACTTTTTTTGGCAACTTTTTTTGGAGAGATATCATTTTTAGATTCTTCTACTTCAGAAGCCAAACCTGATCTAGTCGGCAATTTTATATTGCGTATAGATTTCTTGGGAGGTATAACGTCTTGTACGATATTTTTTTTCATAGCCTAGCTGTATTATATCCCAAAAAAGATATTTGAAAAGAAAAACTGTTCATAAGCTTTATTTGTTCCATATTTTTTCGAAGAAAACTGCCGATAGAGCTATAAACTCGTCCACTTTTACAGTTGGAGCAACTTCGTATAGGTTTTTTAAAAAATCACCATTTACATGAACAATTTTTATATTTTTTCTCCACACCTCCGTTCTGTCCATTTTAGGCATTTTTAGAAATGAGAAATATATATCGGCTATATCCTCATCTGCAGTCATATAGACATTTGCTGGTAAACTGATGTCGCTGGATAATTCAGAAAGAGCATTTTCAAGATAAATATTCCATTCCTTTTCGGTATTGGCTATTATTTCCTGCATTTTATCTCCAGTTTTTTCATCCATTTTAGCGTTCTTACTCATTGATAACATTGATTCAGCTATTTCAAAAGAAACATTGAATTCTCTAACTATTGCTCTAATAATAAAATTACGCCCAGAAGGTATCGATGCTGTTTGAGTAACGACACTATTTTGAACGAGTGTTACGTCTGTTACTTCACTGGTGACATCAAAAATAACAAAATCAGAATCATTACCGAGTATATCTCTGATAACAGAAAAAGAAACTAAAGGAAAAGTATGCATCAAAACTTTATCACGCCCGATGTGAGTATATTTCATAATAGTATCCATAGTTTTTTCTATAATACTTTTTGTTACGACAGACAAACAGAGAAATGCGTCTAAAGTTTTCGTTTTCTTACCAATACTGTAGTCGAGATTATAACCATTTATTTTTGTGTGAACGATGCTTTTTTCTATAACTTCAAAAGAACCTTTCATTTCTGGATCATTTTTATTAAGTTCTTCTTTAAAGATCTTTTCCTCTTTACTGGCAATATCATCCAAAAAACTTTTAGTTATAAAAAATGGTACATCCTGAGACAGAGAAAGATGTTTGGTTTTCAATATAAACCAAGGAGAAGAATATGCAACCATAGCTCGGGAAATTCTGTAAACTTTACCGTCAGATGGATCTTTTGGCGTACCATCCTTTAGGAGTTTTGATAACCCAGAATCTAAAAGGCTGTACATGTTTTCTAAAAGCCTATCAGCATCTGGTTTCTCCCCTATGACAAAAGGCATTTTTATGGAATTCAAAAATTTCGGTTGTTTATTTTTAGAAAAAAGTGTTAAAGCGACAGTTAGTGTTCCGTTGCCGACATCAATAAGAAGCGATAGTTCCTCCTTTTCTTTAAAAGAAAAAAATGGCATGGACTAATTTTACCACAAATAATGACTATTCCAAGACAGCCTTGAATTTCTGTTCACTACCCTTTCTAGATAGATCCTGATGGTTTTTAAACTCCTCTTTAAAACCAACTTCATCAACAGAAAAGCCTTTTGCTTCTGAAAGTTCTTTTATCAGTTCAAAAGGAAAGCCATAAGAGGAAAAGAGTAGAAATGCATTCTTACCAGAAATGTCCTTGTCAGACATTTTTTCAAATTCTTTTTCTCCTTGTTTTATTGTTTTTGTAAACTTACTTTCTTCTTTTTCAAAAACTTCCCTTATCTTTTCTCCGTTTTTCTCTAGATCTTGGTAGACGTCATCGTAAATTTTTATGACGGTATCACAAAGCGATGATAATTCTGTGAAATTCTCCGAATTTTTCCAAGCTTGGAATATTGCTCTACGCAAAAGTCTACGCAGTATATATCCTCTACCTGTATTTGAAGGAGTAACCCCGTCAGATAGCATAAAAACGGCAGTGCGAACATGGTCAGCTACTATTCTTTTTGCTCTTTCATTATCAAACTTTCCGTATCTAGAAGAAAGTTCAGTAATTATTGGTGAAAAAAGATCAGTGTCAAAAATATTATTTTTGCCTTGGACGACCATAACCAATCTTTCAAGTCCTGAACCGGTATCTACATTTTTCTGGGATAAACTTCCTATAACTTTTCCGTCTTTTTTCAAATACTGCATAAAAACATCATTCCATATTTCAACCACTTGTTGATTTTCATCGGCCACTAAGTATTCATCCAAACTCATACCAGAGGTCAATTTGCCTGTTATGTCATAAAACATTTCGGTGTCCGGTCCGCATGGTCCGTTATCTCCAACACTCCACCAGTTTTTATAAGCAGGACGAAAATATATTCTTTCTCCATTAATTTTATTTTTGGTGAAAATTTCCTGCCAAATTTCTTGTGATTCTGTGTCTCTCGGCGCATTTTCATCACCTTCAAAACATGTAATGTAAAGTCGTGTCGGATCAAGACTCAAGCCCTCTGTTTTTGATGTTAGAAACTCATAACTCCATTCTATAGCTTCTTTTTTGAAATAGTCCCCAAGTGACCAGTTGCCGAGCATTTCAAAAAAAGTATCGTGAGTATTATCGCCAACTTCTAAAATATCTTGTGTTCGTACACATTTTTGTGAATTAACTAGACGTTTGCCATCTGGATGATCTTTGCCCAGGAGATACGGAATGAGTGGTTGCATACCAGCGGTATTAAAAAGTACGCCAGAATCATTTTCTGGCACGAGTGATGCTGACGCTATGACAGCATGATTTCTCTTCTGGAAAAATTCCAGAAATTTACTACGTATTTCTTTTGATGTCATCCCAGTAGTGAAAAATGACATTGCTCTACGAGCACATTGTCATTCTTATAATTATATCTTAATAATTCTAATTTGAAAAAATTATTTGTCATATTGTAAATTTATTTAATGTCATTTTCTACTACTGGGTCATCATATGTATTTTTTCAAAACCTGAAAGTCGCTTAGAATTGTCGCTTTATTTGAGCCGTCATATAGAGCCACGGCTGGATGATAAAGCGGAATAACCGTAACAGAACCATAATCAGTTTTTGCCACAAACTCTTTACCATGAAGCTCGCTTATTTGCCCGACTTGAGCTGATAGACCGAGATGATTCATTATATATGACATTGAGAAACGTCCAAGTGTGGCAATGACTCTCGGTTGGATTATTTCTATTTGTTCGTCAAGAAATGGCGCGTAGAGTTTAATCTCCTCCGGAGTTGGGTCACGATTTTCTGGTGGACGATCTTTGACAATGTTCGTTATGTAAACATCACTGCGGTTTAACAAAACTGATTCCAACATTTCATCCAGCACTTTCCCCGATTTTCCGCAAAAAGGCCTAGCTGTTTCTGCTTCGTTTTTACCAGGAGCTTCACCGACAAACATAATATGTGCGGTGTGACTTCCCTCTCCAACCACGGGAAAATATTTGTTATCCAATCTGTATTGATAAAGTGGAGATTCTTTGAACTGTAGTATCCTGTTACGAATATCCTTCATCCTTTCAAATCTCTCTTCAAGTGTAAGTGACATATATCTATTATATATATTTTTTATTCTGTATAACAGAGTCTTTTGAGAACCACCAGTCGTTTGAGTCTGTACTCATTATGGATTTATATAGTCTTTGGGCGTTAGCAGTTTTTAAACGACTAGATCCTCTTTCTGCCCATTCAACAGCTCGAGTGTTTCCAGTGTCTATTTCTTCTTTCAAGGCTAAAAGCCACTCTAAAGTATCAGCATCTTTGGCAATAAGAGCTTCTTTGGATTGTCTTTTTTCATATTCTGTAAGAATAGTCAGAACATCTTCTCCAAATGGTACAGAATCAGCGATATCTTGTATTGCGCTATGCTCTTTGCGTTCAACATATTTCTGATGGATATGATTCAAATCTGAAATACGAGTTTCAGAAATATCATGAAAAAGACACATTTTTAAAACTTTTAACATATCTACATTTTTTTCCATTGAAGCTAGAGAATATCCTATAAATATTGTCCGACTTACGTGTTCTGCCACAGATTGTTCACCTGTACCAAGAAAATGAAACCCGCTTCTAGGAGTTTTTGCCAGCATTCCAACTTCAAAAAAGAAATTGGCTACATCTTTTTCATAATTTTTTATTTTTTTGTTTGTTTTCTTCATTTCTATAATGCTTCAATCTCATCTATCACTTTTTTCTTCTTTTCTGGAGTTAACCCAATGACATCCAAAAGTTCAGGACTTTCGATTAGACTTTTACACAAAACAACACCCTGATCAAGCAGAGCTTTTTTCTCTCTACCATTTAGACTTACAAGGCATGTTAGAGGGTGGAGTTTGGATTCCAATATCATATCGTGCAAATTCCCTGTCGGTGGGTAATTCCAACCGATCATACGTATGCCACCTTGGCACGAGCCATACTCTATAGCTGTTGAGCTAAATTTAGTATTCGTCACAAGCCAAGCCTCATCCAGTTCTCTTTCACGTCCGTATTTAAAAGTCATTTTACGCAGGTCGTCAAAACGAGCTTTGACATACAAAATGACTTTCAAATCTGATTTTATCCCGGCTTCATTATGAAATTTTGCTTCAACCATAATGAGCTTCTGGTCATTCCATGCAACAACATCGATCTCATGTTCAACACAAAAACCTTTAACTATTTTGCCAGTTTCAGCCTTATATCCTTGCGCTCGGAAAATTTCGGCCACAAAATCCTCAAAAGGAAATCCTGTCGGCCCAAGATCGGCAACCGCTCTTTTTATTGAATACTTTACCGCAGTTGGGTGTTCGTCTTTGTAGAGTAATTCAAAAGCGTGTTTATAAATGTCGTGAGTGCTAATTTCACTTTTCAAATGACCGACAACGTGTTTCAAAATATCTTCCGTGGCACGACTACTTGCTCCAGCACGTTTGAGAGATTGTTCCAGTTTCTTTACATCAAATAATTCACGACTGCCATTTGCCTTTACAACATATATCGGTTCTGTGTCCATCCTGTAGTGAAAAATGACATCGCTCTACGAGCGTGATGTAATTTCTAGATTATATATAAATAATTTCGACCTATTCATAATTATCACTTTTCGGATTTATCCAATGTCATTTTCTACTACGGGATCCATGAGAGTCATTATCTCACAGCTTTTTCTATGATGCCACCGCCGAGACAAACATCTCCGTCATACAAAACAGCTGATTGACCAATAGCAATACCGTTTTGTAAATTATCGAAAGTTATACTAAATCCTCCGGTTTTTTTCTCCAAAGTACAACTCTGCTTTTCTTGATGATAACGAATCTGGACTGAAACTTTTAGTGGCATTTTCGGCTCTTTGCCAGAAATAAAGTGCAATTTTGGAATGAAAATTTCTTTTGTGGAGTAAACTAAAGCTCCCTCTTCTTCTTTATTAGCCACCGTAATAGTATTTTTCGCTACATCTTTTGATATAACAAAAAATCTTGGCTCATCGGGAGACTTTTTTGTTATAGCAAATCCATGTCTCTGGCCGATAGTTAGGAAAACTGCTCCATCATGCTCGCCTATTACTTCACCTTTTGTGTTCAAGACATCGCCTTTTTTTGTTTCAATATAGTGTGTAAGAAAATCTTTCAAATCTATTTTACCGATAAAACACAAACCCTGACTGTCTTTTTTTGTGGCAGTTGGTAAGCCGTATTTTTCTGCCAATTTTCGAACTTCTGACTTAACCATTCCGCCTACAGGAAAAAGTGTGTGCGATAATTCTTTTTGACCGAGGGTGTAAAGAAAGTACGACTGGTCTTTTTCTTTATCAACACTTTCAAGCAACTCGTATGTTTTCTGATTTTCATTTGGGATTTGGTCATTGGGATTTGGGATTTCCCGTACTCGGGCATAGTGTCCTGTGGCAACATAATCCGCTCCCATTTCAATAGCCTTTTTTAAAAATATTCCAAATTTTACATATTTATTACAAAAAACATCTGGGTTCGGCACTCGCCCATCGCTGTATTCACGTATCATATAATCAACAACTTCTTTTTTGTATTCGTCTGTAAAATCAAAAGTTAAAAATGGCACGCCCAAAGTCGCACAAACTCGCATGGCACTCCGTCGTTCTTCTCGCCAATCACACGGTAAGAAATCTGGACTCCAGACCTTCAAAAAGACACCTGTGACATCGTATCCTTGCTCTTTAAGCAATGCCAAAGAAACGGAGCTGTCCACTCCTCCAGAGACCCCAACAAAGACTTTGGGCTTTTTCGTCATAAAGAAGTTATAACAAAATATAAATAAATGACCAAGCCCCAATGACACAATGACCAATGAAATGTCCAATGCTCAAATGTCCAATTGGGGATTAGGTCATTAAGTCATTTCATTGGTAATTGGGATTTGGACATTGGGATTTATTTTACTTATTCAAGTAAAGTTCTTTATTGTTAATATGCTCCTCAAAAGTCGTCGCATAATACATTTTGCCAGATTTACTTGAAAGAAAATATAAATATTTGGTTGATATAGGATTTAGTGCAGAATTTATTGCATCCAAGCCAGGATTGCCGATCGGCCCAGGTGGCAGACCTTTGTATTTATACGTATTATATGGCGAGTCAATTTTTAAATCATCAGCTGTTAGTTCATATGTATTTTTGCCATTTATATACAGAAATGTCGAATCAACTTGAAGTGGCATGTCAAGTTTCAGACGTTTCCACAATATTCCCGCAATAGTTCTACGACTTTCTGTTGTGCGAGCTTCATCTTCCAATATCGAAGCCATGATAATAATTTCTTTTAACGAATGTGTTGATGTAGCGATACCAGAAACCGCTCCAATTTTCTGGTCAAACGTATCACTCATTATTTTTGTAATATCTTCTGGTTTTGCAGTTGGAGAAACAAAATATGTATCTGGAAAAAGATAACCCTCTTTACTTTTTGCTAAACTGACAAATTTAGTTTTATCAAAATTAATCAAACTTTTCTTCAAATAATCCCCGATTTCAAAAACGTTCCACCCTTCAGGAATAGTTATTTTCTGGGCACTTAGATGAAACTGGCCTCTGACTAGACGATAAGCAATATCAACTGGCCCAGTTTTCTGATCTAACAAATAATCACCAGCTATCACTCGCTTTTCTCCGCCTTGAATAATAACTGCCGTACGAAACCAAAAAGGAGATTTTATAACGTGCTCGTTATAAAGGTCGTTGGTTATGCTCTGAAGTGATTCCCCAGAATTAATAGTTATAACCTGACCGAGTGGAAAATCTTTTGGTGGTGTATGGAAAAAAACATATATCGCCGACAATACAAAAAATACGCAGATTAAATAAGCCCATTTCTCTTTCAGACTTAATGATTTTATATGTAATATTATTCTTTCAAATATAGAGTCGTTCTGCATTAGACAGGAAGATTAGCTGGAGCTTCGGATTTCTTGGAATCAATACGAGTAAATGTAGGAGTGCTAGATACCCCACCTGGAAAGTGAAATAGTGTAGCAAGTTCTTCTGTGTTTAAAACAAAATTTGGACTTTTGAATGGCCTGTAGAAATATGCTCGTCTTTTGTAGGCATCAAGCATATGTTGTTTCTCCATGTTTATTTTATTTGGATTT
The DNA here is from genome assembly GCA_023267045.1 of Candidatus Zambryskiibacteriota bacterium. Lineage (GTDB taxonomy): Bacteria > Patescibacteriota > Minisyncoccia > Phycocordibacterales > DATDWN01 > C7867-006. The sequence goes on along the minus strand of JAHFOB010000002.1, from coordinate 75,052 downwards.
CTATCTTTCCAAGGGAAATATTTATATTTTGGTAAAGAAGTACGAGCAGGCTTAAACCCATTTAATGGAGAATTGAAGTGCATAACTCCACCAATAAGTCCTCCTAAATTACTAAAATTAAAAACTTCTTTATCACCAATGTATATAAAGCGCATACCTGTATCAAAACCGAGTTTGGAAACACTTCTGGAAAGTGCGGCCATTGTATCTCGCTCAATTTCAGTCAGCATTCTGATTGTACCGGGAATAATCTTACCATCATCACCCTTTTCACCTTTTGATTTGGTTAAAATTTCTTCCATTTCTTTTTCGGCGCCCTTTTTCCATTTCATATCTTCTAATTTTCCAGTTTTTGGGTCTTTACCTTCTTTTTTGTGGGCTTGAATAATAATCTGCAACCAGGCCTGACTTCCACGTGGTAGAGACCCCATAGCTTCAATCAGTGGAGTCATTGGATCTATTTTGTATTCTTCTTTTGGATCTTTATCCAGACCGTAGTCAATATACGTTTTTATTGGGAAATAATCTTTGTTAGATAAATCAAATTCACTAGCCCACATACTATTTACTTCTGGATTATACGACATCGGTATCGTATAGTCTGGAACTTCAAAAATCTCTATTCCAGGAAACTGCGAGTAAAGATTGGCTTCTATTTGGTTTTTAGCGCCTTTTCGAGTCCAAATAAAAAAATGCACACCACCATCAATAGAAACTATTTCTAGAGAAAACCATGCCCGAACAGAACCTTTCCAATACTTTTCATGCCAGTTTACCTCACCTAAAGTACTATAAAGTCCAGCGATAAAAAACTCAGCTGCTTGGGGTGATTTAAACATCTCCCTTGGCAACTTTATCTCCAGTAAAACATATGTTTGTTTTGCAAAAAATTGTCCACGTCTGTATTGAAGCCACAATTCCCAAGCCAAAAATAAAAGCAGTGCTGGAACCCAAATATATGATGTGTAATAGAGTATTTTGGCTGTTAAAACAACTTCCTCATTTTGAAAAAACTTTATATATGGAGCGAACATGGCCTAATTATACTAAAGCTGTACGAAAAAACCACCCTGAGCTTGTCGAACGGGTGGTTTATTCTTTAAGCTATGCTGTACTTTCCGTCTTTACCTTTTTTGAAATATTTTGGATTCTGAAGGTTAACCATTATTGTATTTTCTTTGACATATCTTTCCTTCAAAACTTTCTTTATGATTTCGTCTTTTGCCATCGGTCCACCTTTTTCAATCACACCTCGGATGACGTCTTTGACCACACCACTCATATAACCCCATTCAGATAGAGCGTACAATCCTCGTCCAACCAAAACAAATCGCGGGTCTTTGATCAGTTCATTATGGGTTGTTGCAACGTGAGCTTTCTTATTGAAAAGTTCAGTGATAAGTTTGGCGACTTCACGAAAATGTATTGGTGAGCCGTGTCGTCTGATAACTAAATATGCATAATCTCGCATTCCTTTTGCATTTATATTTGAAGAAGAAGTTTTACCCCATTCACCAAGTGGATTTTTGTCTATTAGTTTAGAAAGGTTGAGCCATCGTTTAGCAATTTCCTCATTTTTGTATTTATCAGAAACATCTTTCAAATGTCCCAAAAACTTTTCTATCATATCTGATTCTAGCAAAATCTCATCGTCAGAAAGTGTTGAGTAAAGTGTTCGGAGAGAGCTGTGAATTTTCTTTGACAATTCTTTGTCTACAGTCCATCGATGTTTAAACTCTGTATCTTCTTTTTCTCTATGAAAATCTTCACCAACTGTCATCAGGAAATGTATGTGGTTCTGAATACTCTTTTCTTTTGAAACATGTTTAAGTAGAGACTCTTCTGAAATAGTTGAGCCGAGATCTGAAATCATATTTCTTATTTCATCAAAAACCACTTTTTCTTTTGCGTATTCTTTTGACTTTCGGATGTTTATGATTGAATAGTTTTCAATCTGTCGAACACGCTCACGAGTGATTTTATATTTCTTGCCGATAGCCTCCAGAGTCATTCTTTTTGTTTCATTGCCCAAACCGAAACGAGACATAATAACGTCTTGTGATCTGTCACCTAAAACAGAAAGGAGTCTTTTGACCACCTGTTTTGGCTTAAATGTGATTGGTGTTTTTTCTGTCATGTTTTTAATAAAGTATCACTATACTTTGAATTGTCAATTATTTCTATCATTATACCATGTTTAAGTCAAGTCTTGACCCAACCACCATTAAATCGCCACAAAATTGATTAATTTTTCCTTGACGTAAATAACTCTTTTTATTTCTTTGCCCAAAAGCCATTTTTCTACATCAGGCAATTCTTTGACTAACGCAACCACTTCTTCTTCCGGAGCTCCGGCCGGCACAATACACTCTGCTCTGACTTTACTATTTATCTGAACAGCGATTTTAACATGAACCTCACGAGCTTTCTTTTTGTCAGCCTTTGGCCATTTTTCCAAAACCAAAAGAGTCTTGTGTCCGAGTGTTTTCCAAATTTCTTCTGTCATGTGTGGAGCAAACGGATTTAAAATCTTCAAAAACATTTCAAAATCTTTTTTCCTTATTCCGTTTTCTTGGGCTGAGCCTGTCGAAGCCTCCATTTCATTTAGAAGTATCATCATGGAAGATACGGCCGTGTTGAAAGCAAAGTTCTGTATATCATCAGTCACTTTTTTTATTGTTTTGTGTAGTAAAACCTCCAAATTTTGGCTTACCTTGGCCGTTTTTCTCATGTCAAAGGGCACCTTTGACATTCGTTGTTTATTTGAAACTTTTGATTGCAATCGCCAGACGCGTTCAATAAAACGTCGTGAACCGATAATATTGTCTGTGCTCCACGGAAGTGAGCCTTCAAACGGCCCCATGAACATTTCGTAAACACGCAAAGTGTCTGCACCATAATTTTTTATAACTTCATCAGGGTTAATTACATTTCCCCATCTTTTGCTCATTCTTCTTCCGTCGGTACCAATTATCATTCCTTGGTTTCTCAAAGCTTTGAATGGCTCTTCTGTTACAACTAAATTTAAATCCATCAAAAATTTATTCCAAAAACGCGAGTAAAGTAAATGCCCCGTGGCGTGTTCCGCTCCACCAACATACATATCAACATCTTTCCAATATTTTATAGCTTTTTTATCTGCAAAAACTTTTTTATTTTTCGGATCCATGTAACGCAAAAAATACCATGACGAACCTGCCCAACCAGGCATAGTGTTTGTCTCTAGACCCTTTTTAACCCACTGTTTTACTCCAGCTAATGGTGATTCTCCTGTGCCAGTCGGCATATATGATTTAACCTCCGGCAGACGGAGTGGTAGACTTTTCTCCGGTAATTCCTTTATAATCCCCTCCTTGTCATGCATGAGTGGTATCGGTTCACCCCAATATCTCTGCCGTGCAAAAACCGCATCTCGCATTTTATACGTTGTATGAACACGAGCATATTTTCGTGAAGTTACATATCTAATAATATCTCCTCGAGCTTCCCTAGCATTTCGACCTTTTAGTTCAATTGGTTCAGTCAAAGTTCCTTTTGTCATATCGGAAAAACAAACTTTTTTAGAAATTACATCTCCACGTAAACTTTCATCTTCTGGAATAAGAACTACTTTCAGTGGAATATTATATTTTTTAGCAAAAGCGAAATCACGTTCATCGTGGGCTGAACATTTTACAATTCCTGTTCCATAGTTAGCTAAAGCGAACGAAGCAACCCAGATCGGTAAATTACCATTACCCAGAGGATCAATACAGTAGCGTCCAGTAAATACCCCTTCAATCTCTTTGTATTCACCGTCGGCAAATTTACTTCGTCTGTCAACAATTTCTTTTGATTTTCTTAATATTTCTTCTCTGTTTGGAATTCCATCTAAAAGTTCTGGAAGTAACGGATGATCTGGAGCAATAACAAAAAATGTGTCAGCGTAACAGGCTTCAAAATGGGCAGAAAAAGTTTCTATTGTGATATCTGTATCTTTTACTTTTGCGGAAAAAATCAGGCCTTCACTTTTCCCTATCCAATTTTTTTGAATTTCTTTTATATTCTCTGGCCAATTTAATCCTTCGAGGCCTGTTAGTAGCCTGTCAGCGTATGCTGTGATACGTAGAAACCACTGACGCATTTCTTTTTTGACCACAGGATAACCGCCTCTCTCGGAGACTGGTCCTTTTGGACCATCAACTATCTCATCATTTGCCAAAACAGTCCCGAGAATAGGACACCAGTTTACTTCGCTATAACCTTCGTAGGCCAAACGATATTTCATCAATTCATCCTGTTTTTCTTTTGCTGTTTTTGCTTTCCAATCTGCTCTTTTTTCAAACTTTTTTACAAGTTCAGAGATCGGCTCGGCTTTGTCTTTCTCTTTATTATAATAAGACTCGTAGAGTTTCAAGAAAATCCACTGTGTCCATTTATAATAAGCCGGATCAGTCGTATCAACTTTTCTATCCCAATCAAACGACAAACCTATTTTATGCAACTGACCTTCAAACGTTTTTACATTTTCCAAGACTGCTTTACGAGGATGAATATGATGTTCTAGGGCGTACTGTTCTGCGGGAAGTCCGAAAGCGTCATAACCCATAGGGTGGAGAACGTTATAGCCCTGCATTCTTTTGAAACGAGCGTAGACGTCAGATCCAATGTAGCCTTTTGGGTGTCCAACGTGAAGCCCCACTCCAGACGGGTACGGAAACATGTCTAAAACATAGTACTTCTTACCAGAGTTTTTGGTTTTGTATGCCTTTTTCTTGTTCCAAATAGCTTGCCACTTTTTTTCTATGGCTAAATGATCATAATCCATAATTTATTTATAGTACATAAAAAATACCCGAGAGTCTACTCGAGTATTTCCTAAATCCTAAGATAATATTACATCGCTGACTTAACAGGAGGATAGATATTTGAATTTATAGTCTGGTTGAAACAATATCTTCCAGCATCGTGATTCCAACTTTGATATCCCACAGGTCGCGCATAGACGTTCGGGGAAGTAGCGTCCTTTGTTGCTTTGTTGAAATCTGCACAGAGTTTGTATGTTGTGTTTCCAGTTTTCTCATACTCATACGGTTTCTGTGTTTGAGAATCGACAATTTGAGCGTAAAAGTTTGAAGAAACTAATTCGTCCAATGACTTCGGTAGAGCTCCCTTTGTAACATAGAAACTTTGTATACTACTATCTATACTTGTTAGGTCATTTACTTTGGCTTCATCATATTTGTAGAGCCTCTGTGTTGCTGGAGAACCGAGAACACTAAAGCCCCAGATGATCGAGCCAGCTATCACCACAGAAGCAACTACAGCCCAGATTTTTCGTGAAGCAGAGTTTAGTTTTCCCATTACGTCAGAAATATAGTAGAAGAAAATACCCAGAGCGACAACAAGAACAGAAAGAACTTTCATAATGAATCCGGTTGTCAGATTTTGGCCGTCAATAAAATAGTAGATGACAGTAACCAAATCCCCTGCAACAGCAATACCAGCAAAAAATAGCGTCAAGTAAGTCAGCCACTTTCTGACACCGACACCCCGTCTTTCTGGCTCCATTTTGTATTGTTTTTCCAAAAGAAACGAAAGTAAAATATAAACTGGGAAGAAAATTATAAGAGTTGCAACCGGCCAGGATATCGAATATGAACCATAATAGTTATACCCAATAGCAGGATAAGCATTGTCTATAATAGTAAAGAGTAAGTTAAGTAAATAACCAGCAACCATTCCAAGAGCAACAATCGCTCCAAGATTTAAGAAAAAATCCTTTGCACTTGTTTTTGGTTTTTGGTTTGGATCCATAGAGATAAATGTTAATTACTAAGAGATTATCATTATAACATATTTTGGGACTAATCTGAATTCAATTACACTTCGGCTCGATGGTGGCGAGCCTCAGTGTCTACGAATTC
>JAHFOB010000002.1:0-69046 GCA_023267045.1 Candidatus Zambryskiibacteriota bacterium | reverse complement strand
TTTGGATCCATAGAGATAAATGTTAATTACTAAGAGATTATCATTATAACATATTTTGGGACTAATCTGAATTCAATTACACTTCGGCTCGATGGTGGCGAGCCTCAGTGTCTACGAATTCAAAATTATTAAATTTTGAATTCTACGACATCACCATCCTTAACTATGTATTCCTTCCCTTCCGTTCTGACCAAACCTTTTTCGCGAGCTTTAGCGTAAGAGCCAGAAGTAATTAAATCATCGTAGGCAACCACTTCGGCCCGAATAAACTTTTCCTTGAAATCGTTGTGAATTGCCCTACCAGCTTCTGGCGCTGTTGAACCACGACGAGTTGTCCATGCCCGACTTTCATCCTCGCCTGTTGTTAAAAATGTAATCAAATCTAAAAGATCGTAACTAGCTTTTATCAAATTATCCAAACCAGTGCCAAATATGGGATCAACTTTAATAGATGGCCCAGGCAAGTCTATTATCCTGAGCGGAGTCGAGGGACTAGCCTCCGACATGTTCAGAACATACAGAGTCGGTTTTTTTATTCCAGCCAGTTCAAGTTCCATGTTTATTATTTCAATATCAAAAAGCGGATCAACTTTGTTGTTAACATGAATAATATCCTTGTCTTCAAAAATTCGTACCACTTCTATTATGGCGTCCACTTCGCGAATATGTGACAGAAATTTATTACCAAGTCCTGCGCCCTCGCTCGCTCCTTTGACCAAACCGGCAATGTCAACAAACTCCACAACTGCTGGAATTGTTTTTTTAGATTTCGACATAGCCGAAAGTTTTTCTAATCTCTCGTCCGGCACAGGAACGATACCAACAGACGGGTCAATGGTGCAAAAAGGATAGTTCTCCGCAGGCACAGACTTTTTGGTCAACGCATTAAATAATGTTGATTTGCCAACATTAGGTAGGCCTACAATTCCGATACTTAAAGATGACATTTAAAAATTTAGTTATTTAGCCATTCCTTCTTAACTATTCCTGATTGTCTGATAATACCAGACATAGTTCTAGGTTTAATTGAATCTTTTCCATGAAAAGGAACACAAACTTGCTTTAGAACACTTTTAATATGCCCAACATAATAGTAATGACTTCCATTAGAATAATTTAATTTAAAATTTCTCTCTTTTAGAAAATTTTCTACATCACTGAAAGTCCAGTTAAAAATCCCTCTCGGCATTATGCTTGGGCAAAACCAAACATATTTATCTCATACGGAGATTTGACTGGTTTCGATGAATTAAGAATTGACCACAATTTTTCGTATTCCTGGTCTGTGACTTGGTTTAATGGATTAAATCGAGCCCCTTTTATTTTTTTTAGCGACAAAACATATCCACTAACAGCTTGAAGAAGATTAAAATAAGCAAGTTTAGGATCATTGCTAGATTCAACAATATTAAACTCCAAAGCAACAGCATACCAGGTGTCACCATCTTTAAAAACTATGTGTCTAAATTTGCCTTTTTGTGGTGTATTCATGGCACTAATATTACATTTTAGAGACGAAAAATCAAGTTCTATAGATTTGTTGATGGATCGTCAGCAGATGGGCCATAAATAGACGGAACGAGGCCACCGGCCAGGCGAATGTAGACTGTGAGCTGTCCACGGTGGTGAATCTGGTCACAGATCATCATCAGGAGAAAATTTGAAGCAATGAATTTTTTGCCACCAAAATCAACTTCTTTTTCTAAATCTTTTTCCCTCAACTTTTCAAGACGCGCGATAACCTCATCAGTTTCTTTTTGAAAATCTTTCAAAGCTTTTTTGACAGTTCCAGGATTATATGAAGAAAACTTGTCTCTATCGACAACATCACCAAACACATAAGCTCCGGTCAAATACATTTCAAACACAAACGTCTTGGCAAGTTTCAAAGCATCACTCGATTTCTCGTGCGGTTTCAAATCATCCTTCCCTTCTGGATAGGCCTGTAGAACTTTGACTGTTGTCGAGTACTCTTTTTTCAAAAGTGTAAGTAAATCTTTTTTTGTCATATTACAAGCATGAACTATTTTTTATTAAAATTCAAGGCTCGGAGTCGTAATGACTCCGAGCCCGTTGTACTCACGCTGAGATCCGGGTAACAGATTTCGGTGTGAGTTCCTCGCGAGGAACTTGATGAACAGTGCCCGAGAGAGCCTTGCGAGGAGAAAGCCTGCCATTGCGTTCCGTCTCGCACTGTATTCCTCTACCGTTCTGGTGAAATTCCATGGTCCTCTTGTCTCCACGCACTCCACGCGTCTCTCCGCACTTACTGCAAACGCCAATCCAGACGTTCTGCGATGTTTTGGTCACCGGAAAACCCTTCTGCATTTAGCACCTCTCTTGAAAATAACACCCACATGGAATATACCACAAAATTCGAAGGCTCGCAATCTTCCGACTGCGAGCCTTTTTCCACTGGAAGTACCTAGTGGAATAGTGGTTTGTTCAACAAGTAGTAGGTGTCACGACAAGTCTGACTCATTCTCATACATGTGTTAGCCCAATCACAAAAATTATGAGAAATTCGACGCAACAGCTGTCTCTTTGCTACTTCCTTTGAACAAAAACAGCCTTTCCGTTGTGAATTTCAGTTCTAAAATCAGTATAGTTTTATTAAATAGAATATGCAAATATTTCTTATTAAGAATATCCGTAACTGTAATCACCCTTCGGTCAAATTATATTCTCGTATTCTTGAGAATACGAGAATATAATTTAGTAAACTTTTCGGCCGTATTGAACAAACCTTGCTTTCCATTTTGCTTTATCTTCAGGAGAAATTTTTCTCATCGGTCCAACTTTTTTCATTTTTGTGTGAAAACCAGCAAACCACAGGGTTCCATCTTGAATCTCATTTGTATTATCACCAAAAAGAAATCTAGCCAAAAGTGGCGCCGAGTCAGAAGTAACAAAAACTCGAGCGGTTCTACCCTTCAGTAGTCTCTTCCAACCAAATCCACTAGGTAAAAACTTGTAAGCAAAAGCTGGAAGCCACGATCTATCGAAAAGCCCCTTGAGAAGAGCTGGCATAGTTGACCACCATGATGGATAAATGATAACAAAATGATCACACCACCTGACATCCTCTTGAAATTTTTTCAAATCTGGTTCAAGCTCCTGTATGACTTTGTAACCATGATGAAGTATCGGGTCAAATTTCATATCACCAAGGTTTGTAAACCTGACTTCATTACCACCCCCACGCGCACCATCGGCATAAGCCATGCCAAACTCTCGACACATGCTTTCCGTATCGGGATGCCCAACTAGAACAAAAATTTTTCTCGACATTAGACTCTATTTTATCAGAATCAATCTATAAGTCCATGTGGAAAAAACAAAAGAAATATTTTCAAATATGATATAGTTTAGAAATGAATCCCGTTAGAAGTTTCAGTCGAAAATCTTCTTTTGAGAATAATTTAAAAATTAAGTTAATTTTTATACCTTTAATATTCAAATTACTGGTACTTCTAACGGGATGAAGTTAAGATACATTGCTACACTCTTTGTTTTATCTTTCGGAACTCTTTTGGGAATGATGTATCACTATAGGTTAGATTTTTCTCTGTTGGCTGACCTTTCTTTCTACCAGAGTTTGGCCAACCCAGACGCTCGTATAGTTCAAGTCAGAGAGGGACTGCGTAAAGAAGAGATCGCTGATCTTGTTGGAAGTAAACTAGGTTGGGGTGATTCAGAAAAAAGCCAGTTTATAAATGCACATTTAGCACTGAACACAGACGACTTGGAAGGAAAATATTTTCCAAAAACTTATATTTTACTGAAAGATGAAAACCCGCTTGGAGTAACCAGTATAATGCTTCACCAGTTCAGCACACAAACATCCGCAATTAAAAAACCAAAAACGGCAAAAATAATCAACCCAGAAACAGCTCTGACTATCGCCTCCATCATCCAGCGTGAAGCCGGCGGAAAAAATGATATGAAATTAATTTCCGGAATTATTTGGAATCGCCTTTTCAACGGTATGAAACTACAAATAGACGCCACGCTGCAATACGCCAAAGGTTCAGAAGAAGATGGTTGGTGGTCAAAAGTTTATCCAAAAGACAAAAGCATAAACTCACTCTACAATACATATCTGCATGTTGGACTTCCACCGACTCCTATCGCCAATCCAGGTCTAGCAGCTATCGACGCCGCTTACAATCCTCAAAAAACAAACTGTCTTTTCTACCTTCACGACAAAAAAGGAAATATTCATTGTTCAGCAACATACGAAGGTCATTTGAAAAATATTGATAAGTATTATTAAAATCTCGTCGAACCAAAACCTTTTCAGAGACACAAAAAGGGAGGTGTCTGCATTGCATGACACCCCCCTCACCGCGATAGCCACTCGACAAACATCTTGATGGAAACGTAGAGACAGAAAAAGATTAGAGCGGCGTACAGACCTCCAAATGGAGAGAATGTCCAGCGAATAGCTTTGTCTCCTTTGACATTGAGAAGTAGTCGCCAGACGACGAGAAAGATTGCTAGTGCCACGGAAGTTACAGGCCAGTCAAGGTAATTGAGCGGCATCATAATCCACCCCTTTTCCACCAACTAGAATAGCACACTACTGAGAAAATACTACTTCAGTGTCGTTTCGACTTTAGCTTTTTCGCGTAGAGAAGCTATGAAAGTATTTATTAGAAGTTGCTGTTTAGTGTTTATTATCTGTTGTTTTATCTGATCAGTTATGTCTTTCAGAGTTGGCGCGCCTTTCTGACCCTTAACATTATCGTCATAAAACTTAGAAATCTCTGTTGGACTTGCAGTAGCTGTATTCATATCTATGTGTTTCAAGAGATAAGCCTTGATTGTTAGTTGTTTTGATATATTAGTTCGAAGCTGTGTATCTGTCATATTTGCAGAAGCAAGTTGAGTCTTGAGCTGATCTGCGCCGCCGACTTGAGTCAATATCGTCTGGTACTGTGTTTCCACATCGGAGTCAGTAGTTTTTATTCCTTCTTTTGCTATTTCTTCTGCAACAAGCTCGTTACTTATCATGTCGTTCAGAACTTGAGCTTTAACTTCTGCAAGTTTAGTAGGGTCTTCTGTATTAACGCCTTGTGATTTCAGAGTGGTCAAAGTAGTAGCGAGCTGAGTATCAAAGTCTGCCTGTGTCAAAACCACTCCGTTTACAGTAGCAACAGAAGGAGATTTCTCTGCCACAGGTTGTTTATGCCACTTATTAGCACCAAAAAAAGCAAGTCCCCCGACTACCCCAACCACCACAACTATACCGACAATCTGAAAAATCTTTTCTTTAGTCATTTATTTTTATTTTAAATTTTTAATTGCTGATATTATGATATACCGGCTATTCTATCATAGCAATAAAAATACGCTAGAAGAGAGCTATTGACTCAAATCTTTTTTCTTTGCTTCAAACTCCTCCTTTGATATTTCACCTTTTGCATATTTTTCTCTCAAAATCTCCATAGCGCTATCTTTCATAAAGCCATGCTTCCCCATTTTATCCATCCAATGATCTCTCCGTCCAAGTTTCAAAATCCAAACTATAATAAGTGCAAAAATAACCCAGCCTAGAATACCGAACAATGCACTAAAAGGACTATAATAACCGTAGTTATACATCATATTATTTAATTTAATTTGTAATTGTATAGGTATTATACAGTGAAAGAGGAAAAGATATTACAAAGGTGAAGTTGGTAAGTAAAAGTTGGAACCAAGTCGAAAGCTGGGTTTTAGAGACTTATAACTTACTAAATTGGACAATAGCAAAATAATTATTGAATATAAAGCTAATTTCGCAAAAATTTCGGCATAGACAGTAGGGGGTTGCCCTTCCTTATGGACCCGGGTCTGTTTTATAAAATATGCTTGTATGTTCTTGGATAGTGGAAAACTTGCGAAAAAATTCGCAATAGTGTTGTATACTTACTATATGAAAGTCGCAAAGACAGTTTCAGCTAGTTCTATAGCTGAATTTTTCATTCAGAAGGCTAATCTATCTGGAAAGGTTATAACCAATAAGAAGATTCAGAAACTTGTTTATTATGCACAAGCATGGTCTCTTGTAGTAAACAAAAAACCTCTTTTCAAAGAAAAAATTGAAGCATGGGTTCATGGTCCAGCAATAAAAAGTGTTTATGCTAAATATAAGGAGTTCGGATTTAACCCAATTAAAAAGGAGCCCGATATAGAATTAATTAACAAAATATCAGATATTGATAAAAATCTGTTGGAACAAGTCTGGAAGCTTTATGGTAAATATGATTCTTCATATTTAGAAATGCTTACTCACTCTGAAGCACCATGGCAAGACGCTAGAGCTGGATTAGAAGCGAGTGAAAATTCTGAACAAGAAATTACTCGTAAGTCTATGATGGATTTTTACACTAGAAAGATGGAGGAAGCTACTGCAAAATAAAAACTACTATTATGGATGTTCCCGAACCCGGAATAAATGAGGAGAAAGGCGTTTTACCAAACTCACTCGCAGAATTGTCTGAAGAAATAGAACCGGAGACACAGCCATATCTAATTTCTTTTTTAAATTACAATGACAAGATGTGTCAGTTGGAAGGAAGCTTTGATGATAAACAAAGAAAAAATAGTCTGAAACTGATAAAACAAATAGGCACTAAAGTTTTTGTTAAGAGCGATATTTCTAAGTTGGGAGTAACAATAAAACCTGTTGTAAATGATGGTGATTATTCTGATTTGTATACAGGACTAGACGATGGTGTGCAAGTAGAAGAAGCTTATTTAAGTGGTGGTTACAGCGAAAAAGGTAGACTGTTCTTTTTTACCGTTGATAGTCAAAAGATATTTTACTTTATTGCTTTCAAAAATACTCACATTGATACGAGTAAAAGTTATAAAAGATATTAATCTATTTTTGGTATAGATACTTTTGGAAGTTGAAAAATAGAGAGCTTATACCTTTTGCTTCTCCTAAAACATCCTTAGCGTCTTCTAGTGACTGATACTTGTTTGTAAGTAGCATCGGTAGTTTTTCTTGGGGAAAATGGAAAATGGGGTTAGACACCATTTTTCCTTATTTATAAACATTAAATATGTTCTTTTTGGTGTGTAAAAATTTCAAACCAGCACCAATAAGAATAAAAGAAGGGATTTTTATAATTATAGGTATTTCATTAAACCAATCTGCTATTGGCACAATAAAAATCAAAATGACACCAAGAGTTAATGGTAGAACCAGAGAATACAAAAAGATTCCATACACCCATATAAACACATCTAGTAATCGGTCTAGAATTATTTTCATATTTAGAAAAATGTTGTAAAGAGTAAAATAGTTCCAAGTAAGTCAAACACCTGCCATGTGTTTTTTGCAAAATAAAATGGGAAAATCGGATTAAATAAAATCGTAAGGGCGATAAATATCCACATCCAACCCTTTTTCTCTTTTTCTGCGTAGTGATATGCAAGGTAGACACTACAAATAGTCATAGCCCATCTAGTAAATTGATAGTATGAGTAAGGATGAGTTCCTAATGCTCCAATTAACACACCAACTACTATTATTTTGAACCAATTTTCGTTGATAAATTTTTTCATATAATTAATTTTGCCAACATATCTCTGCTGTTGTTCCAATTTTTTCTGCGAGAAAATTCTCCACATCGGGTAGTATACCGATCTTATCTATAAGACCTTCTTTTAATGCTCCCATTCCATTAATACTTGAACCGTCTGCTAGTTTTTTTACCATTTCAATATCTAAGTTACGATTCTCAGATACAAGGCCTACAAAATAATCATGTGATATTTTTACATCACGCATGAAAATTTGTTTTTCTTCTTCAGTCAGAGATCTGTTTGGATTGCCAGAATCTTTATATTTTCCTGAACTCAAGTCTATATATGTCAGTCCATCTTTTTTATTTTTTTCTGTATTTTGTAAATAAGACATTGTAATACCTATACTTCCTACATCCGAGAATTGAGAGGCGAATATAGTTTCTACCCCAGTAGCAATGAGATATGCAGAGGATAGCCCCCTGTTACGGATAAAGGCTACTGTTGGCTTACCAGAGTCCTTTAAAGCCCTCATTATTTCTTCTCCTGCCACAGGAGAACCACCACTTGAGTCAATTTCTATGGTTATAGCCTTTATATCATTATTACTATTAGCATCTTTTATGAGATTTAAAACGTCATCCGCAGAAGTTTGATCGTAAATTAACTTATTCTGATCATTATAAGAATCGTTTCCGTTGTAGGTAACAATATCTCCATGAATATTGATGCCATATACATTGCAATCATTTTTTTTATAAAATATTCCAAGTAAAATTACCAATGAAACTATCAGCCCGATGAATACATAAGTTTTTGAGAGTTTTTTCATTTTAGAAAAAACGTGTTATAGCTCCTATTAAAAAACCAGCAATTAATTCAAGAATCAAGAAGGTAACAATAATTCTATTTCCCTCATTTTTTAATTTTATTTTATTCTTTAATCTGTGATAAAAATACCCACACATTATTGATACTACAATAATAAAGAACCCGTCATATGTTGTTCTGTCAAAAATTTGTGACGCATTAAAAATTAATCCTGTTACTATATAACCAGCAAACCACTTATCTTTCTTGGATACAATAGATACATCTTTTTCAATAGATTCGTTTTCCATATTTTTTATTTATACAAAAAGCCCACCACAGGGTGGGAGCCGAAGCTCCCCATACCGGTTTCCCGATATGGCCAGTAACGACAAGCCCGCATGATGGGTTTTTTATTCGTTACTGGGCTTTTCACCATGCCAATTACTTGGTTTAGGCTACTTTAACTTATTTAGTTGTAACAAAACAATACCATAGCAATGATTTATTTAGAAGATGGGGAAAATGGGGTCAGGGAAAATGGGGTCAGCCACTATTTTCCTAATACATTTTGTGGTCAGGAATAATTTTATTTTCGTCAAAACAAAATTTCCACGACCCTGACTCGTCCGTTTTTATTGGTATAAAAACATGACTCTGTCTTCCACTGACGCACAAAATCCCGCGCAGGCGGGATAGTTTGTGTTGTCAGTGGACCCTACAGGACTCGAACCTGCCACCCCCTCATTGCAAAGAAACTAGTACCCCTATTTCTCTTGAAATATCCTTTATTTAAGCGGTAAAATTGTGATTTGGTTCCTTAAATTCATACCGTTGCAATGACCTGTTTCCTACCTAGGAAAGTCCATGAAATATTTACAACAACAGACTGCAAATTAACTAATAATGTGCTCATATTATATTAAAAAATTAGACTTATATCAAGTTGTCAAATGTCAGGGTACTCATCTCTGGTCCTAAGTCCTCTGATCCCATCGAGCGAAGATACACTTGAGTCATTCTTGTATCTTTATGACCCATAAGTTTTGAAATCTTTATAATGCCAACATCGTTAGCTTCAAGATTTGTAGCAAAGGTATGACGAAATCGATGCGAATGAAATTTTACACCAGACAATAGTTCCAACCTGTCAATCCAATGTTTGAATCCTTCGTAGCTTAGTCCTTTGTCAGTATTTAACGAAACAAATAATTGCGGAGTTTTGTAATTTTTTCTCTCATTCAAATAATCTTGTAAAGCCATTGCTAATATTTTATTGGTAATCGGTAAAATTTTCGTACGCTTTGATTTCGATGTTTCGCCTCTAATTATCAGTTGCCTTTTTTCCAGGTCGATATCAGTCACTTTCAAGCCAAGTAGTTCTCCTCTTCTTATCCCACAAAACAGAAGTACAGCGAGCATCGTTTGATCTCTCTTCTTTTGTAGCAAAGTAGTGGAGTGGTTTTCAATTGCTGTTCTGATATATTCGATATCTCCTTTGCGTAAGGCTCTTTTGTCATCATAGACTGGTCTGTATTTTGGCAATTTTTTGATTGGATTTTCAATGATATGTTTTTCTTGAACTAACCACTCAAAAAATACATTAAGCTTCATAGCATATGTTGCTATGGTTGAATCCTTAACACCAATTTTCTCAACCCCCTTACCAACAATTCTAGTTCTGGTTTGCATCTCCTTGAAAAAATTAGTCAGCGATTTTGTGGTGAGTGAATCAATTGTGACATACGAGAGTTTTCTAAAAAGGTCATACGATGCTCTATACCCAATCAAGGTAGCAGGGCGAAGTAGTGTCACATATTTCTTTTCCGTCATAAACTGATCAAAAAGCTCATCCAGACGATCTGGATTTAGCGAATTCAGCGGATCTTTTTGGATAACAGCTACATCCTTCTTTTTAGTTCGCATGTATGTCTCATTTACCAAGTGTAGTGACCCTTGGTTTACAGTAGAGGAGCCGCTTCAGACTGAGGCGACTGCATTGGTGATAATGACTTCACCGACAATGCAATATATGCGGAAATGAAAAAGTCCCCGCTTAATGATCTATTTACGAGATTAACTCATAAACACATCACTTCTGGGGACATTGTTTGCGTTGCCTACTACGCTTTGACCCGACTAACGTCTCAAAGGGTCGCTTTCGTTACTAACCGTAAGAGTATGTAGGCCTCTTATGATAGAAATCAATTTAAGTAGCTTGCTTATAAGTGCTACCGGGGCGAGGTAATTGATTTAACCTCCTGCCCTCCATAAAACCAGATTTTATTGTTCTGCCGGAGAAACCTTTGCTCCTCCTGCTGATAAATGTACTCCCTTCTTTTCCATTTGTCAAGGGAAATAACCCGAAATAGAGAGAAAATATTCTAGAAAATAGAAAACGTCCGGCTGGGTTGGGTCTTTTACCCCTCAAATAGACCTTTTGGTAGTTCTACACATTATAAAAATCGGTAATCTACTGGCTTTGTATTAATCTAATGAGATTTGATTGTTTCAAGTAGATTTTGCGCACGATCAACCTCACTATTGAGCCCTGCCTTACCGCACAACATCAAAAAACGCTTGTATCTCTTAGTAAAACGACCTCTGTAAAATATCCTATCGATTCTTTCTCGCATTTCCATTAACTTACTTATCCTGCTGAAGTTATGTAAAGCTCCACCAGCAATAGACCTAGAGTTTGTTACTGAAATCCGGTATCTCAAATTTAGACATACTCTGCAGCGAAATTCTTTACCATGTGGCGTTAAATGCAATTTGGCGACTCTGTGACCACAATTACAAATGAGATAGCATCTTTGACCATAAGTAGCATTAATGTACTCCAGAACAAGCTTCTGGGGCTCATTGCCATTCACGCTGACATGTACAATATTTGGATCAATTAGGTCCTCTTCAAACCATAGATAGAGCTCTCCCGGCTTATTAGTAGTATTAGTATTCTCTTTTCCCACTATCTTATCTACCCTAAGGCCCATTAAGGCATCCTTAGGCCTAAGAAAAAAGCAGTCTTCTACGAAATGTCTTTCTTTAGTAGTCATACCTCAATCGTATCTCAGTCCTTTATGACTTACTCATTTTGGAATTTTTTGCAGAAAATTTTTTATGACCATTGATTTCTGAAACCAAAAAGGGACCCATTCGAGTCCCTTATCATACGGTCCCTATCTCTGTCCTTAAAAATGACAAATCACCCCTCCAGCCACCCCACAACTCATTACCACTTTGATTTATGAAGGACTTAATTACTAACACAACACAAGCCCTTTGCATTCCATAGTCGAGGTATGCGTTGCACATGCATAGACATACATGAAAAGTTTCAAGCAAATAATGGCTGGTCCGCCAATCTCAGGCTATACCGGCTCCGAAACTACCTACGATCTGGTCGCTTCGGAAATAAAGAGTCGCTGGGGTGATGACGAGGTCGAAAAGTACGACCCACACCACAACACTCTTACGTTCGCTAAATGGCTATCTCTTGGTTATGTAGTTCGTAAAGGAGAGAGAGCTATTCGATCCGTCACTTTTGTCGAAGTGAAGGACAATAACGGGAATATCGTCAAACGCATTAAGCGAAACGTGTTCCTGTTCTATTACAAACAAGTTGAAAAGAATAAAACATCATGAATACAGCACTCATTGCTTCAGATAGCATCGCCCAATTCAAAACTGGAGTTGATTCACTGTTGCAGAAACGGGATTACTTCATTCAGAAGATACTCCCAAAGCTTGTGGAGAATCGAGACTACTACACTATCAAGGGTCGTCAGTCGCTCGGCAAAGCCGGTGCAGAGAAACTAGCCACGATATACTCGCTAGTTGCCACATTCACAAAGGATGCCGATACCATAGAGTCATTTAGGAGTGTAGAGGGGTTGTTAGCATATGTCTGCACACTCACTCGGTCCGGGGAAACGGTAGGTCAGGGTCGTGGTGCGGCAGTGCTAAAGAGTCATGGCAACGATGCCAACAAGACAGTGAAGATGGCGCAAAAATCAGCTTTCATAGATGCCGTCATTCGCTCCACAGGACTCTCAGACATCTTTACTAGCGATCTCGAAGACATTTCACCTGAAGTAATTCAGGAGGAAACGGTCCAGAGTGTAAACAATGGCTCCAGCAATTTCTTTCCCAAGAAATACGAAGGTGGTGAAGATGAACCAATTACAGCAAAACAAAAGGATTTGCTGACGTCCCTTATATTCGAACGTATTGCCAGTCCAACTGAACGAGAACGATGGCTACAGGAAGCAGAGTCATGTTCCAAATTTGATGCATCGGAACTGATATCGTCATTTCTTATGACATCACGGAGATAGAGGAGATAACATTAAACGGCGGTCCCGTCATGGGTTACCGCCATTTTTTGTTGGGACAAAAAGGTTGAAAATGTGTTAAAATTTGCTTAATTATGGAGCTAATTCGACCATTCCAAAAGATTAACAAAAATGATGTTGATATCGCTGGCGGAAAAGGTTCTTCTTTGGGCGAGATGGTCCAACTAGGCATTTCTGTCCCAGAAGGTTTTGTTGTGCTTTCCAGCACTTTTGATCGCTTCCTCAACGAGACAGATTTAACTCAAAAAATAGATTCAATTCTAGATGCTGTTAATCACAAAGAAATACATGCAGTCGAGAATGCTTCGGAGAAAATCCAAGGTTTAATTAAAAATGCTGTAATACCTGAGGACATAGCAACAGAGGTTATAGAACAATTCAAAAATCTCAATGCGGAATATGTTGCCGTTCGTTCTTCAGCTACAAGTGAAGATGGTCAGGAACATGCATGGGCAGGACAACTTGATAGTTTTCTAAATATCAGCGAGAAAGATCTAGTGGAAAAAATACAGCATTGCTGGGCATCGCTTTTTACTCCTCGTGCCATTTTCTATCGTTTTGAAAAAGGTTTACACACTACTCAAATATCAGTAGCCGTTGTCGTACAAAAAATGATACAGAGCGTTGTATCTGGCGTTGCTTTCTCTGTTCACCCAGTTACGCAAGATAAAAATCAACTCATTATAGAGGCAGTGCATGGACTTGGTGAAGCTATCGTATCTGGGTCGGTTACTCCCGATAGTTATGTGGTAAAAAAAGATACAAAAACTATTCTCGAAAGTAATCCTATTGATAAACCAACTCTAACTGATGAACAAATCATGGAGTTGTCTGATATCGTCATTCAAATTGAAAACCATTTCGGTTTTCCATGTGATATTGAATGGGCTTTTGAAAAAGACAAGTTTTATATTCTACAGAGTAGACCTATTACAACTTTAGAAAAGTTTGTTTCTTTTGAAAATCCAATATACCCGTTTTTCTATTCTTCTACCGCAAATGCTCCAAAACAAAAATATAATAACAAGTATTTAATGGGTGGTTGGTTTGTAAAATTTCGTTATGGAACGACAACGATCGTTGATGCCCCTGAAAGCTCATTTGAAGAATACGGTGATTTCTTTTTTGATTTGTTACTGAAAAATGATCACGTATTTGAAAATTATCTTTTTGATTTAGCTCAAAAACTCTTGGAGTTAAATAAAAGACTCGAGAAGAGAAACTACAAGGACCTGAAAAATAAAACTGTTAGTGATATAAAAGATTTTTACCAAGAATTTGATGCGATTTATAGTGTTGCCATAGGTATTGGTTACTCATTGGATTATGCTTTTGACAAATACATCAAAAATGAAGGAATTAATATTTCTACACTCGAAAAGAAATACTTTTCTTTTGCACAAAAAGAGAAGTATGAGTTGAAGCAGATTTTTAATGAGTCGGAGTCTTTTGAAGATAAAGTAACTGAGCATACTCTCAAGTATTCATGGCTTCAAAATGACTACTCTGGAGAATACAGAACGACCGAAGAAGATTTTATAAAAAGAAAAAACGAGATTTTGAAGGAAGATGTTAGTTATTCTGAGGTTGAATTACAGGAACCAAACACTATGTTGGAATGGATAGACTTTTTGACCATGATGCGAGACGAACGGAAGAAGTCTAATTTAATTGTTGATGGTTTATTAGATCGCTATCTTATTCAAGAGTGTAGTAAGTATAAAATTTCTCGAGAAACAGCGGTGATGTCTACTGTAGAGGAGTTTGAACAGAATAAGAATGAGACATTAAAAAACTATGGGGGTGTAAGATTTGCCGAAGTAACTCATGATGGCTTGATAGATATATCTCACGATGAATGGAAAGCAATTGTTAAAAATGTTGAAGTTGGCGACAATGTAAAAACAATAAAAGGCGTCTCTGCGATGCCTGGGAAAGTAGTTGGTCCAGTAAAGATAGTATTATCTCGAAATGATTTTCATAAAATAGTTGATGGAGATATATTGGTTACATCTATGACACGACCAGAATTTACTCAGATCCTATCTAAAGTTTCTGCTATAATCACTAATGAAGGAGGTGTTACCTGTCATGCGGCCATAATTGCTCGAGAGCTTAATAAACCCTGTATCATTGCGACAAAAATAGCGACAAAAGTTTTAAAAGATGGAGATAAGGTAGAAGTAAATGCAGACTCAGGTGTAATTAAAATTATATAAATATATGTGTGGAATAATCGGCATAATCTCAGAAAACCAATCAAACCTAGACAAAGAGGTATTTGAACGTGCTCTAGAAAAATCAAAACACAGGGGTCCGGATGGTTCTTTGGTAGAGAAGATCAACGAAAACTGTTTATTTGGTTTTAACTGGCTATCAATTCAAGATTTGAAAATTGAAGCTATGCAACCATTCCATTATCATGACAATTGGCTTGTGTTCAATGGTGAAATATATAACTTCATAGAATTACGAGAGGACTTGAGAAAAGAAGGCTATGAATTTAAAACAACTGGGGACACTGAGGTTTTAATTGCTGGACTGACCCATAAAGGAATTGATTTCTTGCAAGAAGTAAACGGAATATACGGCTTCTGTTTCTATGACTCCCAGAAAAAAGAATATATTGTTGCTAGAGATAGAGTTGGTGTAAAACCCCTCTTCTATTATCACGATAAAGAAAAGTTTATTTTTTCATCTGAAATTGCTTCCATACTGAACTATGTTCCTGCACAACTGGATCATTCAATGTTACAGACTCACCTATTTCTCGATCGCTTTATTGGTAGTCAGAAAACAAAGTCTTTTTTCAAAAGTATTCAGAGCTTAGAACCAGGTAATTATTTAATTTTAGATTCAAGTGGAGCTGTAAAAAATAAGGAGGCTTATTACATTCCAGATTTTAAAACGTCCATTACAGAAGATATTTCAAAAATCGAGAACGATTTCAGTGTTATTGCAGACAAAGCTATTCATTGGGAAACACGAAGTGATGTACCAATCGGAATGATTCTCTCTGGTGGTATAGACAGTACTTTTATTTCAACACTAGCTACTCCATACCTAGTAGAGAAGGAGAAAATAATACCAACGTTTACATACTACTTTAATAAACGAGGTGAGAAGACAGATTTAGAGTATACTCAAAAATTGTTAGGAATTCTTTCTGAGAAATACGGAAATGTTTTTGAACCGCACGAACTAAACCTTGATGACCCATTTACTCTTGAGGATTTCATGGAAGCGACTATTGCCAGAGAAGAACCAGTGGTGGATATTCGTTATATTACCAAGCTAAAAAACTACCAAGCCGTTAAAAAAGCTGGGTTGAAAGTTTGTTTTAATGGACAAGGTGCTGACGAAGTCTTTTATGGTTATTATCCTCTCGATTATTGGATGAGCATTTTTTACAGAGAAGGAGTATTTAACACTGAAAATGTCATAGACTATTTTAAGAAACTCAACGCATTAAAACTATCAGGTCTTTCGGATCAATTTACTAAGGACGCAGAATTAACTTCAACAGAATACGTAAAAAGTGTTTTTGGTGACATCGGACAGCAGGAAAATCAACAGAAACTTATCACGGCATTTATAAGGGAGAATATGTTACCAACAATGCTTGCGAGTGAAGATAAATTCGGAATGCATTCAGGAATTGAGGTCAGGGTCCCTACTGTGAATAGACTACTCGTAGAGTTTGCGGACAAATGTGATTATAAAACTCATATCGCATCTACTACTTCTGGACGACATTTATTCAGAAAAATGTTGGAGGATAAATTACCACATGAGATTGTCTACAGAGTAAAAAGTCCTGGACCAAAAAAGAAGAATTATAGTGAGGAACTTTTTGACATCATTGAAAAAAATAAGGAAAGTATGTTGTCATCACCACTTCTTCAGAGTGTATACAAAAAAGAGTTCATTGAAGGTCTTTTGGGTAACGATGAAGCAAGAATGCAAACAGAGGCATTTTATGGCAATATAAATGATGTTTTGGTGGAGATTATTGGTATATATGCGTTTGAAAAGGTGTATAACCCAACTCTAAATTAAATACATGAATCTTATTATCCTTGGGGGCTACAGTGATTATAATAAAGAATGGGTAGAAAATATCCGAAAAACATTCGGAGGTTTGTTCAATTCAGTAGAGATTCTTTATTATGAAAATTGGAAAGATTATAAAGAAGATGTTGATATTAGGTCAGAAGTAGAAAACTTAAAAAAATTAGCGGAAGGAAAAAATGATCTTGTAATTTTTGCCAAATCTGTAGGAGTCGCACTTACGCTTCAAGCTATACGCAATGGGTATATAAAACCAATCAAATGTATTTTTGCCGGCACAGCTTATGAATGGAGTAAGGAAAATGGGTGGGACATGGATGAGTTATTAAATAACTTTGCTATTCCGAGTCTCTTTATTCAACAAACAAATGATAGAACAACATCTTCTACTGTTTTAAGGGAAGTGTTAAATAAATCAGGTGTTAAAAATTATAATTTGTTAGAATTACCAGGTGAAGACCACAAATATAATGACATTCAAGAAATCATAAAGAATGTAGAGCCATTTATTAAAAACAATTAAATTATGAAAAAAGAACTCACACAATCACAAGTTTGGGAAATTGCAGGAAATGCTTTACATGACGAGCAGTATCGTACTAATTATTCAAAAGCTCTAGCTTTTGTTTTGAAAGATAAAAATCTTAAAATACTGGATACTGCTGGAGGCACAGGTTTTCCTACCTTCGATTTATATAAGTTAGGATTTACAAATCTAAGTGTTACCGATGGAAACGAAACATACGCTAAGGAATTACAGGAGAAATTTAAATCAGAGGGAATGGAAATATCAGCTTATCATTCTTCTTGGCAGGAATTAGGTAATAAAATATCTGAAAAATTTGATGTGATTGTAAATGCAGATAACTCCTTCGTATATATGGACGGTTGGATGGGTGGAGAAACTCCGGAGAAATTAGAAAACATTATTCCAAGAATACAAATGTGTTTGAAAAGTTTTTTTGAAGCTACAAAGGATAATGGACTCGTTGTCATAGGATTAGGTAAACATTATGTACCAAGTTACAAAGGTTCTGATAGGACTTTTGATTCAGAAAGAAATGGTGAGCAATATCACACTATTTGGAAATCAACATTTGACTGGGGTAAAAGAATAAACACATGGACCACGAGAGTTGAAAGTGATTTGAGTGAAGGAGAGGTAGTAAGAAAAAGTTATCTCATAACAAAAGAAGAACTTGTTGAACAAATGAAAGTCGCTGGATTTAAAAATGTTTACATTCTAATACCAGATGACACAAGAGATGATTTAATAATTGGTATTAAATAATAATTGAAAAAGCCCCAGCGTGTTTGCTTGGGGCTTTGTGTTTTCTCCTTTCTTTTTGTGTCTACTAAGTGCAGACACTAGATCTGAATGTACTTTTCGTAACCGACGCCGTAGTTGCTCTTGAACGCTTCTTCCGGCTGGTCGTCGATCACCACTCGAACAGTCGCATCCTTCATGGTGTGCTTGGAGGTAATCTTGTGGGTCACTCCCAAACCACGAAGTTGCTTGGTAAGGTCGTAGATGTTCCCACCAGTCCAAACAGTGATCGGTCCGCCGTTCGCTTTCTCTTGTGCCAAAGCGATAACTTCGGAACGAATCTGCCCGTCGACCAGAAGTGTCCCCTCGACATCCACGCAGACATCAGGGAACATTTGACCCGTGAGTGGACCAGGAAGACCTCCCAATTTCCCGGCATCTTTCACCAAGGAAATCAGTTCGGCTTGGGGCTTGTCGCCGAATGCTGCCCGAGCTCGCTCAACCCATCGAATCATCCGCTCTGAATCTCGTTCAGCGGACAAAAGATCGTGGTTAAGGACTCTGACAGTCGAGTTCATCTGATCGACGCCGAGAAGTGCAATTGCAAGAGGATCTGACTGGCGACTGCCAATCTTCACTTCTTCAAGCGCACTCACAACGTCTTCCAGTGTTGCCGGTAGGCGACGGAACATCACGTTCGGGTAGCCCATCGCTGCGAACCACTCCTGTGGCTTGAGGTCGGTATACATTTTCGGCGTCATCCATCCAAGCATGACGACGGGTGTACCTTCCGGAGCGACGTTGAGAACGAGGTCGAGTCCTGACACGTTTTGCAACGTATCGTACGTGTCTCGTCTTTGTTCCATCTGCACGACGTAGCAGTTCTGGTCACCGATCTGATGGAACAGACCAGTAAGAACCTGTGCCGTATCAGCTTCTGCGAGAATCTTCATTTCCTTACTCCTTGTGAAAGATCGTTACGGGATTCTAGTCCTCGGAATAACTCACGAGAACGGTAATTTCTGCTGACAATTATACACCTTTTTACCTATACTGTCAATGATATTTTGGTAACCTTAAATGAGGTCTATTTTAGTGTAAAATGATCTCAATTATATGAAAAAACGTCACCACACAATACCAAGATGCTACCTACAAAATTTCACTGACAGTGATGGTTTCGTTTGGGTGCTTGATACGAAGGATAATATTTTCAAAACAAAACCCGAGAACATTCTGGTAGAAAGCCATTTCTATACCGTCACATTAAAGAACGGTGATAAGAGTTTATTTGTTGAAGATACATTAGCCAATATCGAGGGTACTTATGCGGCCATATTTGAAAAAAAGATAACAAAAAATTTGTTTCTGACAGATGAAGAACGAGCAAAAGTTTCTGTATTTATTGCAGCACTTTTTCTTAGAACAAGACCACATAGGGAGAGTATGCATCGCATGGTTTTATCCATGAAAAAAAGTATGGAGGAATGGAGACAACGATACGAAGATAACCCAGAAGCAAGGCGAATTGCAGCCGCAACCCCAAGCAGTGGTAAAGCGATTCACATGAGCGATATTGAAGAATATTTAGAGAACTACAAAGAAGAACATGCATTGAGTATCCTCGCCCAACTTCCACATCTCTCTCAAATAATATTTGATATGAAATGGTCTATATGGGAATCCCCAAGTGGAGGCTATGTGACATCTGATGATCCAATTGTCTTGTTAAGACCAGAGGCAATTAAAAAATATGGTCCAAATGCATTTGGGAGTCTCCCGGGATTTGCATATAAAGATGTTGATGTGACTTTGCCGTTATCGAAGAATCGATTACTTCTTGCTGGTTGGATACTTGAACGTGATTCATATATTGGAGTAGACAGTGAAATGATGGAGAGAATGAATTATCGTACCATCACTCATTCGTCAGAAAGAATAATTGGCGAATCAGAATCAATGCTTAAGGCCATAAGATTAAAATATAATAAAACAGCATACAAAAAATAAAAACATGAACAAAGCCCCCTACATTCTCATAGCGGTTATTGCGGTGGCACTTGTTGCTGGCACCCTGCTTCTCAAACATGGGTCTATTCCAGAAACTCTCTCCCGAGCCAATGAATC
Source organism: Candidatus Zambryskiibacteriota bacterium (assembly GCA_023267045.1). GTDB lineage: Bacteria > Patescibacteriota > Minisyncoccia > Phycocordibacterales > DATDWN01 > C7867-006. The sequence goes on along the minus strand of JAHFOB010000002.1, from coordinate 48,892 downwards.
ACCAAGCCCGGATGAGGAGTCAAGCGGGGTGATACTACCGGTTTATTTCTACTCGTATGCACTCGAGAGCACAGTTCCGGAGTGTCCCGCCGCAAATGGCATCGATTGGGACCTCGCCATCATTACTTTGAGCTACTACATGCAATACGGAGCGGGGGCCGGTAGCGGAGAGGATATGGGACCCGCAGAGATTCAACGCCACTTTGCACAGAATTGCGACCGGGATATGGCCATCTATAACGAGATGATTACTAAAAATCCGCACCTCCTGGAGCGGCCAAACAAAACAGTGTATCCATGATGGGTGCCATTACAAGCTTTAACAGTCTATGAAAAAAGGAACCTCAAAAACAGACGGACTAAAGATCACGTATACCTACGTCGAGCCAAAGACACCGGAAGAAAAAGCAGAACAGGAACGTAAAGTACAAAAGGCATTTGATATTCTCTTTGAAGAAACTGAGAAGTATATCAAAATCCATAAAGACAAAAATTAATTAAGTGATACTATCAAAATAGAATTATATTTAAGCATTAAGTAAAAATTTTCATTTTGCTTAATTCATGTAATTCTGCTATAGTTTGTCCTGAAAGAAGGGCCCTTAGCTTAGTTGGTAGAGCGCCGCATTTGCAATGCGGAGGTCGCCGGTCCGAATCCGGCAGGGTCCACAGAAACAGTAGACAGCTAGGTTACCAAATCATTCAACGGGTGTTTAATCATCTGCGACCTTAAATGATTAGCACTGGCTGAGAGATAAATTGTTGTGGTCTTGATGTCACTGTGACCCATCATTTTAGACAAACTAAAAATATCGCAACCACCTTCCAACATTAATGTTGCAAAGGTGTGTCGGAGTTTATGAATTGTGAATTTTATACCAGACGCCTTTCTTATCTTAAAGACTAACCCCCGGAGCCCCATATCAGTAAATCCACAATTTCGGTTCAGAGATGCAAAGAATTCTGGACATGTTTTGTTGAGTCGTTTGCGTTCCTCCAAGTAACGTTTTAAGCTCTGGGCCAAAGTGCTACATATCGGTATTATTCGATCTTTACCACCCTTGCCCTGATTAACAAATATACTTAGATTCTCCAGGTCAATATCAGTATATTTTAATTTCAACAACTCTTTCTTTCTTAAACCAGAGAAAATAAAAGTTGAAAATATAGCATGGTTTCTGTATCGCAAATATTTATAATCGTACGGATAGTTATAAACAACTTCAATGAGTTTGAAAGCATCCTGCTTGGTAAGGCAGGCCGGCAACCGTTTTTCTACCTTTGGTATTTCAAGATCATCAATTGGATTTTTTGTCAGATACTTTTCATTCAGACACCATTTGAAAAATACTAACAGAGAATGATAGAAACAAATAAACGAATTTGGTTTCCAGTTGCGTTTAGTTCTTCCATTAAAAAAGAATTGTCTTACATTGTCTTCCGTCACTTGTTCTATTTCTGAAACTCCTGCCAGTCTGGAGTACAAGTTGATTGCCTGTCTATATCGTCTAATTGTTGCTGGTCTGCGACCACGCATATACAATGAATAGTCGTAAAATTTCTGAGCCAATATTTGTATATTCATAATAATAACAACCTACCGTTGTTATTATTTCATTGGATTCCTGGTCAAAATACACGAGTCAAAACAACATGAATTCAATGAGCCGGTGACCTGTTTTGTGAGAGAAGTGGTCTTGTCGACTGTTTTACATCAATTTTATCCTTATTCTAAGGGATATTTGATTAATAAGGGGTAGACCTATTTATTGCAAATGAGGTGCTCTACCAGATGAGCTAAGGGCCCAATCGAGAAAAATAATAACAAAAATTTTGATAAACGACAAGCGCCTTTCATCGGTGAAGATGAAAGGCGCCGAAAAATCTAGAGAACCAAGAACTTCTGGGCGGAGTCGGCTTTAGCTTAGGTGGAGCTGGTGTTAACTTCGGCCAGACCATGGACTTGTTGTAAGCTTCTTCAAACGAAACCCCTTCCGCTTTGAGTTGAGCAATGACAACATCAATGTCGGTGAACTTGCCGAGTACAAATCGAATGTATTCCTCCGGCCCATCATACTGACACACTACAGCATGTTTCTCAAGTAACTTGAGAAACTTGGATTTATCCCGTTCCATGTCTTCAGCAATAGCAATCCTGTGCTCAGGCATTTTAAGCCTCCCGAAGTAAGACTAGCAAAAAGTCAATAATTAAACAATTAATTGTTTCTATTCAATGCCAAACCTAAAACGTGATGTATAAAATCAATAAAAGATACCCCTACAGCTTGGAGAGATTTTGGTAAAAGAGATTCTTTTGTCAAACCGGGAAGAGTGTTAACTTCTAGAAAATAAATCCCGCGACGAGGTGAGACGATGAAATCAGATCGTGAATAGTGTCGAAGGCCGAGAACTTCGTGAATTTCTTTGGAGATTTTCTCCATTTCTGTTTTTTCCTCTGCACTAAAATTGCCAGGACAAACTTCCCTACTTTGGCCATTGTATTTTGATTCATTATCAAAAAATTTACTTTTCTTTGGTGGAATTATTTCTACTACCGGCAGAGCGTAGAGTTTCTGCTCACGGAAATTATCTATTACTCCGCATGTCGCTTCTTTGCCAGTAATATACTCCTCAACAACAGCTGAACCATGAATTTCTAAAACTTTTTCAAGTGAAGAAACTAGTTCTTTGAAAGTATTTGCAATATATACTCCGATGGATGATCCTCCACAAGTCGGTTTAACTATAAAAGGATGTGGCATTGCACTCCAAATTTCTCTGGCTTTTTCATTTATAGAATCTTCCCTTCTAACGAGCATTGCCAATGGTGTTTTTATACCGATAGCTTTGGCACGTTCTTTTGTCATCCACTTGTTCATTGCAATAGCCGACGGATATCTTTCTGAACCTGTAAATGGCACGCCGTGATGAACTAAAATTTCCTGAACTCCACCGTCCTCACCATACTCTCCGTGCAAAGCATTGAAAACCACGTCGATATTTTTCAAAATTCTCTCCGGAGATCTCTCAACACCGTTTATATGCCATTTACCATCGCGAGAAATAAAAATATCTACAGGACTGTGAGTTTCTGAAAGAGTTTTCAAAACATTTCCACCGGTTTGTAGCGAAACTTCATATTCTGAAGATGGTCCACCTCGTATAACACCGATGTGAAGAGAGCGAGACAAATTATTCATAGAAATATTATACATCCGTACACTCACAATGTCGAAAAGTCGAGAAAGATTTATTTTATCTTTCCACGAAGCTGTTTATGAAAGGCGATACCATATCGATGCGCTTCGGCGTTCGAAAGTAGAATCTCTTTTTCAATTTCAGACCACTTTTTGCCTGTCGTCAGTGCAATCGAACGATCACCAATAATTTCTCGTGGTCTATGTCGCTCGTCTTTTACAACTGAAACGACTAGGATTTTAAGATTATTTTTTGAAAGAATTTTTTCCACGACATTTTTTTGTGCAATACCACCATCCACAACAATAAGATCCGGAAATTTCCACTCAATATGTGCCAGTCGTCTTTCCAAAACTTCTGACAACGCTTTTGTGTCGTTTACTCCAGGATCATTCTTGATTTTGAACTTTCTATAATCAGACTTTTTAACTTCCCCACCCTCCACCACCGTCATAACACCAACAACATTTTGACCAGACATATGAGCGATATCATAACTTTCAATCCTAATTCCCACTTGTCTCACTTGAGATCCCCCTTGAAGACGGCCATCAAGGGGATATACGCCATGGCTGATATCATCTTTTAAGAGTGATATATCTTGAATATGGTTTAGTGTAAATAATGTACGTTTAGCAATGTTTGCTTCTTCAAAATGTTTATCTTTTGCGAAACTTTGCATTTGTTTCTCAAGGTTCTTCATTAATTTCTTTTTATTTCCTTCAAAAAATAAAATGATGTTTTTTACTCGCTCGGCATATTCTTCTTTTGAAATCTCCCCAGTACAAACTCCAGGACACAAACCTACTTGCCTACTAAAGCAAGGTCGGCAAGTCGCAGACTTATGCAGACTTTTCACAGACTGACGCTGAATAATACAAGGAATACACTTATCGCGAAAAGGGAACATTTTACGAACAATCTTCATAGCTTCTTTGAGTTGGTTTCCATTTGGAAATGGTCCGAACGAATATTGAATTTTAAAATCGGTAGAATTTAATCTCTTTCGATATATCGAAAGAGATGAAGTATTAACATTTGAGTCCATTAATTCCCTTCCACGAACAATCAAAACTCTTGGAAAATCCTCTTTTGTAATAACAACAAAATTAAAACTTTTATTATCTTTTTCTTTTATATTTGCTTCGGGCTGATATTTTTTTATAAGACTAGCTTCTAAAACAAGTGCCTCCAAAACAGAATCAGTTTTAATATGTTCAATATTGTCAAACTCTCCCAGCATTTTTGTAATGAGCGGACCTCTACTGTCAAAGGTGCCCTTTGACATATAGCTACGGACTCGATCGCGAAGAGATGTGGCTTTGCCTATGTAGAGAATTTTATCGGCATGTTTAAAAATATACACCCCGGGAGTATCTGGTAATTTAGCTAATATTTTTTTGGCTTGATTATCCATTTGATTTTTGTATCATTAGTATAGAGGTACTGATGCCAATTCTTCTGAAAATGATCTACACGGATTTGAGAGGTAATGTCTTGAAAAACATTGGGCCAGAAGAATTATATCTTCCCTGTGTACATTCTTCCGATAAAATAACTTTCAAGACAGTTGCTGATATCCTTGAAGACGAGCTTGAGGAATACAACTGGTCAGGAGTTGAAGCGGTTAATCTGCATTGGGAAGTAATCTCATCACGTGTTTGCTAGGCGCCGAGAAATCGGCGCCGTTTTCTTTTACACAAAATTACAAACAACATTTTAAAGTTTCGTTGACTTATGATTTTTTCTAGTATCTGCGGAACCTGTGAAAGTGAGTGAGAAGTGATGTTATCACTTCGCAAGACCTTGAGCGTTCTGTAATCAGAATGCGAAAGGTGTACAGTTCCTGTAAGGAAGAAAGAAAATTTCTAACAAGAAATTATTCTGTTACTAGAAAAAATCATCAGGAAAAAGAAACTTTACTTCCTATAAGCCCTGTATTGTTTAAGTGCCTTCTTTAGATACTTGCCGGTATATGACCGATCATTATTTGCTATCTCTTCTGGCGTTCCTTTTGCAACGAGCTGACCACCTCCGTCACCACCTTCTGGACCGATGTCTAAAATATAGTCAGTGGATTTTATAATATCCATGTTGTGTTCAATAACAACAACGGTATTACCTTTATCAACAAGTTTTTGCAAAATCTCGATTAACTTTTTGACGTCTTCGTAGTGAAGTCCAATAGTCGGCTCGTCCAAAAGGTAGATAGTTTTTTGCAAATGTGGTCGATATAGTTCCGAAGATATTTTAACACGTTGAGCTTCTCCACCAGAAAGAGTTGTGGCTGACTGGCCAAGTTCGAGATAGCCCAGACCTACATCGTCTAGGGATTTAAGACGATCGGATACAGCAGGAATATCTTCAAAAAACGCCAGCGCTTCTTCAACTGTCATTTTCAAAACATCATAAATATTTTTCTTTTTGTAATGAACTTCGAGGGTTTCTTTCATAAACCGCTTGCCTTTGCAGACATCGCAAGGCACATAAACAGTCGGCAAAAAGTGCATTTCAACTTCGATCATTCCGTTTCCTTGGCAGGTTTCGCATCGACCACCTTTGACGTTGAAAGAAAATCTGTTTGACTTCCAACCACGAGCACGAGCCTCTACAGTTTCAGCAAACAAATCTCGAATAAAAGTCCATGAGCCCGTGTATGTCGCTGGATTTGAGCGTGGAGTTCGTCCGATCGGTGACTGATCTATCAGTATTGCTCGACCCAAATATTCTGTGCCAGCAAACGATTTACAATTATAAATTTCGGCTGATCGATATTTTCTCTCAAAACGAGCTTGCAAATTTCTGTGCAAAATTTCGTAAACAAAAGATGATTTACCAGAACCTGACACTCCAGTCACAGCAATAAATCGCCCGAGTGGAATATCAACGTTCATGTTTTTTATATTAAATATTTTTCCGCCCCTAATCTGCAACTGACCTTTTTCGCTTTCTCGTCTCTCCTGTGGAACTTCGAGAACTTTGTCACCTCGCAAATAGTCCAACGTCACTGAACCAGATGTATTTTTCTTTGCAGTGATCAGTTCATCCAAATCTCCTGAAACAACAACGTATCCACCATGAACACCAGCACCTGGACCAATATCAACCAAATAATCCGAAGCAAAAATCGTATCTTCATCATGTTCCACGACGATTATGGTGTTTCCTAGATCGCGTAGATTTAAAAGTGTTTTGATCAGACGGTCGTTATCGCGTGAGTGAAGTCCGATCGTAGGCTCATCTAGAACATACAGCGCGCCAACAAGACCTGAACCAAGTTGTGAAGCAAGACGAATTCTCTGTGCTTCTCCACCAGAGAGAGTATGAGCTCGACGATTGAGCGACAAATATTCAATACCGACATTTATCATGAAAATTAGTCTTGATTCTATTTCTTTCATCACTACTTTAGAAATATTTTTCTCACGCTCGGTTAGTTTTACTTTCTGAAAAAAATCGTAGACGTCTTTAATCGACATAGCTGTTAAATCCACAATATTTTCTCCTTTTCTTTTTGATGCCTCAGAATTACTTTCGGCATGACTCCTTGGAGTTGAATCTCCAAGGGTCACATGTAGAGCCTCTTCTCGAAGTCTGGCACCGTGGCACTTTGGACACGGTTCACTTCCAAAAAAGTGCCGTGTCCCCAAACCATTACATTCTGGACAGGCACCGTACGGAGAGTTGAAAGAAAAAAGTCGTGGTTCAACTTCTGGATAGGAATAACCATCCTTTGGACAAGAAAGTTTTGAGGACATGAAAAATTCGTTGGTCATACGACCACTGCTCGCCTTCGGCGGTTGCCGACCTTCTTCTGCTAAGTCCCGGAAAATAATCTTTACTTGACCATCGGATTCGTGCAAAGCTTTTTCCAAATCTTCTGACAGTCTTTCTTCAGCACTTTTCGGATCAGAATTAAAGTCTAAAAGAGAAATCGAGTCAACGAGGACATCGATACTGTGACGAGTTGTTTTAGAAAGTTCGATCCTCTCGCGGAGTGACTTGCGAACACCATCAACCAAAATATGTGAAAATCCTTTTCCTAAAAGATCATAAAGAAGCTGGTAATACTCACCCTTCCGACCCTTGACCACTGGAGCAAAGATCTCCACATATACTGGTAGAGGAATTTTTGGTTTAATTCCTTCTTTTGAATTTAATCTTCTATTTTCTATCTTCTCTAAAATGAAGTTTTTTATTTCTTCGTTTGAAAGTTTTGTTATTTCATCTCCACAGACCAGACAGTGTGGATGACCAATACGTGAATATAATATTCGAAGATAGTCATAAATCTCGGTGATAGTTGCAACCGTCGATCTTGGATTATTTGATCGAGACTTTTGGTCAATAGAAATTGCTGGAGAAAGTCCGGCGATCTCATCGACGTCTGGTTTTTGCATTTGGCGCAAGAACTGTCTAGCGTATGAAGATAATGACTCAACGTATCTACGTTGGCCTTCAGCAAAAATAGTGTCAAAAGCTAGAGAGGACTTACCAGAACCTGAAAGTCCTGTAAAAACGACCATTTTATTACGTGGCATTTCTACCGTGATGTTTTTCAGATTGTGGGTTCGAGCGCCCTTAACTATGATTTTTTCTTCGTTTTTTTTCATATTCATATGAAAGATACACGCAAATAGAGACCGCGTTCGGTCTATACATGTATGTGGGATAATATCATACTTTCTATATACGACAAACCGACAGACCCACGATGGAATCTGCCGGCAGGAAATCACTTCCTCGGTCTATACAAGATCACTGGTATCAAACCGAGGGCAACTCCTAAAAAGACCATGATAAACCCATACAAGGCTGCTTGATGCATACTACCTCCAACCGATAATGTATGATATATTTGACTAAAAGTCAACTACATCAATAAATCCTTGTTTCTTGGATTTTTGATCTTTTTCTCTTTTTTCGGTGCAATCATTTTCAAAAGTGCTGCGATTTCGTCCCGTAGTATTGCCGCCGTTTCAAAATCCAAAATCTTCACCGCACCATCCATTTGTTTTTCTTTTTGAGCGATAAGTTTTTGTGGATCTTTTGCCATCATCCGTTTATCAAGCTCGATCAAAGCTCCAACTGTTTTTGCGTGTTCCGTTTTCATCTGATCGGTAATGTCCTGAATTTTTTTTATGATTGTTTTTGGCGTGATACCGTGTTTTTGGTTATATGCCATCTGTAGATCTCTACGTCTTTGTGTCTCGTCTATAGCATATTTCATCGAACCCGTAACGGTGTCGGCGTACAAAATAACTTTGCCGTCTACATTTCTTGCCGCTCGACCAATAATCTGTATCAAACTCGTCTGACTTCGCAAAAATCCTTCTTTATCAGCGTCCAAAATTCCGATCAAAGTGACTTCTGGTAAATCCAACCCCTCTCGCAAAAGATTTACCCCAACAAGAACGTCGAATGTACCTCGACGAAATTCTGTCAGTCTTTCTATTCTTTCTATTGTTTTTATATCGCTATGCAAATATTCAGATTTGATCTTTTTCTCTTTGAGATATTCACTTAAATCTTCTGCCATCTTTTTGGTCAACGTCGTGGCAATAACTCTCCCGCCAACTTTGATTGCTTTTTGAGACTCTTCGATAAAATCTTTTATCTGCCCAGGATATCCACTTATTCTCGTATTCTTGAGAATATTAGAATGTTTTTTATTCTCATTTGATTTTAAGTTACTTACTATTGGACGCACCTCAACAACAGGATCGATAAGCCCTGTTGGTCGTATAACTTGCTCCACTATTTGCTCACTGTGTTCTCTTTCATAGTCGCTTGGTGTTGCTGATGTATATATAGTCTGTCCAACACGTGCTTCAAACTCGGCAAACTTCAGTGGTCTATTATCTTTTGCACTTGGTAATCTAAATCCGTAGTCAACCAAACTTTGTTTTCGAGAAGCGTCCCCAGCATACATTGCCCCGATCTGCGGAACAGAGACATGACTTTCATCAATGATAGTCAAAAAATCAGCACTACCATCAGCCTTGTGTGGAAAATACGAAAGTAATGTGTCTGGCGCTTCACCTGCTTTTTTACCAGAAAAATGTCGTGAGTAGTTTTCGATTCCGTTGCAATATCCCATTTCTCGTATCAAAGCCAAATCGTAGGTCGTTCGACGTTTTAGTCGTTCTGCTTCCAGATTTTTGCCCTCTTTTTCGAGTTCTTTTAAACGCATGGCGAGCTCGGCTTTTATTGTCTTGAATGCTCGCTGGCTTTGTTCTGGTGTCGAAATAAAATGTTTTGCCGGGAAAAGAAAAAATGTGTTGGTTTTTTCTATAATTTCTCTTGTTATTGCATTTAATTTTATTATATTTTCTATTTTATTATTTTCTATTTCTATCCTATAAATTACTTTTTCTGACACTGGCATAATTTCCAACATATTTCCAATGGCTCGAAACATTCCTGGTTTCAGATCAGCTGTTGTTCTTTCAAAATGAATGTCTATTAAGTTTCGTATAAAATCTGCCCGTGATATTTTTTCACTCACACTTACTTTCAAATTAACTTTTTCATATTCAACTGGAGAACCCAAACCGTAAATACAGGAAACTGAAGCGACAATTATGACATCATTTCTGGTTAATAATGCCTGTGTTGATGCATGCCGAAGTCGCTCAATCTCCTCGTTTATCATTGCTTCCTTTTCTATGTATGTGTCAGAAACCGGCATATAAGCTTCTGGTTGATAGTAGTCATAGTACGAAACGAAAAAGTGTACTGCGTTGTTTGGGAAAAATTCTCGATACTCTTGGGCCAGCTGAGCAGCGAGTGTTTTATTGTGGGCAATGACTAGAGTTGGTTTTTGAATTTCTTGGATGACGTTGGCAACAGTGTAAGTTTTTCCACTTCCAGTCACGCCAAAAAGAGTCTGGTGCTTCAGACCTTTTTTTACACCTTCTACCAAACTCTTGATCGCTTTTGGCTGATCGCCTGCTGGTTCAAACTCTCTTTTGATTTGGAACTTCATAAATTTGATTATAAAACTCACAAAATATCGTCGAGTCACAAATTTTTCTAGTATCTGCGGAACCTGTGAAAAGGTGAGCAGAAAGAAAATTTTCAGTAGAAAATTATTCTGTTACTAGAAAAAGTTGTGACGAGAAAGATATTTTAAGTGACCTTGTACTATACAATATTTTTGAATAAAGAAAAAGGGCGGCAAGTCTCTAGGGATTTCTATAATATTTACTCAGAAAGTCCTTTTTGTAAGATAAAAAATCGCCGTTTAACATTTCTTCACGCATTTTGGAAACCATGTGTGTTATAAAATAAATATTGTGAATGGAAGCCAGAGTTCCTGCGAGCATTTCTTTTGCGTGGAACAGATGCGCAATGTAGGCACGAGAAAAGTTTTTACACGCATAACAAGTACAATTTTCATCAAGTGGTTTTAAGTCATCCCGAAATTCTTTATTAAATAAATTTATTTTCCCATGACTTGTGTAAACCCCCCCGTTTCTACCAAGTCGTGTCGGCGCAACACAGTCAAACAAGTCACAACCTTTTTCAACTGCCATAAATAAATCCATTGGCTCACCGATTCCTAGCAAGTGTCTAGGTTTTTCTTTTGGTAAAATTCCATTGACCCACTCGACTGCTTTTTCCATATCTTCTTTTTCAAACGATCCACCAATACCGAACCCATCAAAATCTAGTGAGCCGATGTATTCCGCACTTTCCTTTCTTAGCTTTTCGTCTCGCCCCCCTTGAACTACCCCAAATATCGCGGGAAAGATGTCAAAGGGCATCTTTGACATGTTTTGTTTTTGGAAGAGTAATTTCTTATGATGTTCTAATGACCTCTTCGCCCATCTGTGAGTCCGCTCAAGTGCTTCTTTTTGATAATGATCTGACTCATTTGGAGCAGTGCATTCATCAAAAGCAAAAATAATATCTGCGCCAAGATTGTACTGAATATCGATTGATTTTTCTGGAGTAAAATAATGTGCATCTCCGCTGTCGTGCGCTCGAAACATAACACCATTTGCGTCTACCTTCGCGATTTTCGGCACCTCGCTTTGCTCGGCATCTTCGCTTGGCTCCGACAATACCAACTCTTCGATTTTTCCATGAGAAACTTTACTAATGCCTTTTCCATACGCCACACCAAGAGAAAAAACCTGAAAACCTCCAGAGTCAGTTAAAAGTGGTCCGTTCCAGCCCATGACTTTGTGCAATCCACCCATTTTTTCGACCTGTTCTGCTCCCGGATCAAGATACAAATGATATGTGTTTGCGATAATCGTTTGTACACCTGTACTTTTTATTTGTTCTGGTGTTAAGCCTTTGACCGTTCCTTTTGTGCCAACTGCTACAAAAGCTGGTGTCAGTATGTCACCGTGCGGAGTATGTATTGTACCAACTCTCCCCAAACCATTTGTAAATTCTTTATGTATTTCAAAAGAAAATTTATTCATTCAAATCAGACTAGCATTTTAAAAAGGAAAAAGAAAATTTTGTAAAATTTTAACGCCCTGCATCGACTACTTTACCACTATCCTTTCGGACAGTATGGAGTAGCAACGATGCAAGGCGTTTGTTGTTTCAGTGTGTGCCCAACTAAATGATGGAGTCACCGAAACGACCTCGGAAAAACTAAAATGAAATGGGCAATGATACGTGAGTGTTCACACATCGCCCAGTTGCCTTGGAACCAGTAGCAACCAACCGTCTGAAGCATCTTCGGAAAAGTGTAACACTACACTTATCCTGCATCCCGTAAAAAGAACCAACCAAGAGCAAGGGACTGCCTATCATGTCCTCTTGGCTGTCTTCGACCACCCTTGGGTCGGAGATATCTACTTACTAGGCTACACTAATATCAAAATATTGTCAAGTGGCTATTTTTCCACTTTCAATAACTCAACATCAAAGATAAGCGTCGATCTGCCAGGAATCGGTCCGTAGTCATTTGCCCCATAGCCAAGTTCTGGTGGGATTGAGAGAGTTCTTTTGCCACCAACTCGCATACCGACTATACCCTCATCCCAACCTTTTATAACTTGTCCTCTGCCCAAGACAAATTGAAATGGCTCGCCACGAGTGACAGAACTATCAAAAACTTTGCCATCAACAAAATGTCCGGTGTAATGAACCACTACACGATCGCCATCTGTTGCCGTTTGACCTGCACCTATAACCGTATCTGTTGAAATAACTTGTGGAGTAGTGACCATACTTTTTGAATTACTGTTATTAAATAAGGAAATAAGACTTTGGCCAAATATAAAAAAGAAACCAACAACAAAAACAGAAACTATGACAGCTATCCACTCATTTGTATCTAATGTTTTCATCCCGTTTAGAAATAGGAGATCTAGTATAAAACTATTACTCCTTATTTAATTATTAAACTTATCTGACTCTGGTAATATTGATCTCCGCTATTTCTAACGGGACTCATGACGTAATTATATTATTTTTGTGACGATTTGTAAATTGACAACTTTATAAATAAGAGTAATTTTAGCCTAGAGGTGCCGACGTGAAAATAACATCAGATTTACAGGGATTTAGATTGGCTGGCATAAGTCCAGCAACCATGCCACCATACTTTTTTCATCTCTTTCAATATGACTTGCTGTTAAAAGCTGGCACATCTCTGGAAGAAATTCAAAAAAAGTATGCTGTTCGAGCGGAAGTAAGATCAACTCACACTTCACACAACTCTTTTAGTTGGGATTGTAAGTTGCCCTATCTTGTGGAAAGTCAGTTGATCCTGACAGAACTTGGCATGATTTTCGAACACAAACTCTTCGAAAAAAATGTTAGGCAAAAACTGATTCTCACTCACACTCGTCTGATCGTTCTTCAGGACGAAAACGGAAGGTCAAAAATAATTCCGAAAGAGCTCCGAGAAAAGCTCACGCAGTAATCACATGAGGCCGGCAGTTACAAGTGTAGCTACCGGCCTTTGATCTTGATATAGGAAGTTTTTCAAAGTACAATTAGGCAATGCTGAAAAAGAAAAAAGTCAATCTACCTTTTAAAAGTTTGGATATGAGACCTCTTACTAAAAGAGAGCTCCACGACACATCTGTTGATCGAGTTTCACTTATTGCAAAAGAGTTTACTGACGGATTTAATTTTCTTCGACACTATCCAAAATCAGTAACAATTTTTGGTGGAAGCCATTTCAAAGAAACTGATATTGAATATGAAAAAGCGCGATCACTTGCGACTCGTGTGGTGAAAGATTTAAAATATGCAGTTTTCACAGGTGGTGGACCTGGAATAATGGAAGCGGCAAATCGTGGAGCATATGAGTCAGGAGGTGATTCACTGGGACTAACTATAGAACTGGCAAGACACCAAATACAGAACGACTATCTGACAAAAAATATAGATTTTTATTATTTCTTCAGTCGAAAGGTTTGTTTATCTTTCTCCGCAGAAGCATATATATTTTTCCCTGGTGGATACGGAACGCTGGATGAGTTTTTTGAAATAGTGACACTAATACAAACTAAAAAGATAGAAAAAGTACCTATAATTTTGGTCGGAAGTTATTTTTGGGAACCACTTGATGAACTGATGAAAAAAGAGTTACTTTCTCGTGGGACAATAGACCCAGAAGACATTCTTCTCTACAAAATTACTGATGACGAGAATGAGATCCTAGATATAATACGAAATGCTCCAATACACAACGGAATAAAGTTTGATCGTTACGAGCTAGAAAAGCACGGTATAAAAGTCGAGAAATAATACTAATTTCTACTGATTTCTTTTTTGATTTCTTTAAATTCGTTTTCGATTTCACCTAGACGTTGTCTTGATGATTTTATTAGTTTAGCTCCCTCTTTGACATATTCCAAACCTTTCTCAACATCTAGTTCCGATTGTGACTCAAACCAAGAAACTATTTGATTTAGTTTTTTTAGTGTCTCGTTTAGATTGGAACCATCAGTTTTTTCGTTTTGTTTTTTCATATTACTTTTGATTTTATTATACCGTCAGAAACCATAAGTTCAATATTGTCATCCGTTTTTACGTCTTTAGTATATCTAACCACTTTGCCTTTGGATTTTATAATACTATAGCCATAAGCAAGTTGTCTTTCGGGATTGGAAAGTTGTATAGTTTTACCACTTTGAACTAGAAAATCTAGTGCATTTGCAGAAAGATCAGAAAAACCACGAATTAGTTCTCTTGTTTGTAAAATTATCATATCAGAAATCTGCTTCAGTTTTAATTCTACCCCATCCATCTCGCGAAATAAAGTGTCTTCAGCACGACGAAAAGTATCAAAAATTGCCGATTGAAAATTGGAAAAAATTTTTTCTTCCAAAAATCTGATTTCACCACGAGCTTCTAGAAAACCAGAGTTTAGCAAGTTTGCTACCGCCGTCGGAGTAGAAACATTTTTGTCTGAAGCCAGAGAAACAAGTGAAACGTCTTTGTCATGACCAATACCAGTTAGAACAGGCGCTGGAAATTCGGCAACTACTCGGACAAGAGTCTCGTTGTTGAAAGCTTGAAAAGACTCAAGCGATCCTCCCCCGCGCATCATAACAAGAACGTCTAAATTTTTATTTTTCAAAGTAGCCATAGCCGAGAGCAAATCTTTTATTGCATCCTGACCTTCAACTTTTGAATCAACAAACAAAATTTCAAAACCAAACTTTCCTATGTTTGTCGTAAAATCATTTATAACAGCCCCACTACGTGATGTTATAACACCAATACGTTGTGGATATAAAGGTATTTCTTTTTTTCTACTTTCAACAAAAAGTCCTTCCAACTCTAGTTTCTTTTTTAGTTTTTCATATGCAATCTGCAAAGCTCCCTCGCCGACCAGCTCAACAGCATTTACAATAAAACTAAGTCTGCCATTCATTTTGTAGACATTTGGTAAGGCAGAAACAATAACCTCCAAACCATCAGCAAGCTCCACCCCAAATATTTTATAATTTGATCTCCAAATAACACAGTCTATCTTGCTTTGATCAGTCTTGTCTAACAAAGAAAAATAATAGTGGCCATTTTGATGTAGTTTCAGTCCAGAAACTTCGCCGATTATTTTTGCACTTTCAGTTTTGAGGGTAGAGTTTAGTTTATCTAGATATTTGCTGACCGAAATAATATTTTCAGAATTCATAGTTTATACTTTTGGATTTATTTTACCTTTGGCAACCTGATCACGAATATATTCTATGATTGCTGGCAAAAGTGACACAAAAATAATACCGAGAATTATCGGTGTTAAATATAAATGAGCGCTAGGAATAGCTTTACCCAAATAAAAACCGGCAGAAGTTATTCCTACCGTCCAGAGAAATCCGCCAAGCATAGTCAGTTTTAGAAATTTTTTGAAGTTCATATCTACAGCTCCAGCCAATGTCGGACTAAAAGAACGGACTATGGGAACAAAGCGACCGATAATTACTGTTTTTGTGCCGTACTTTGCATAAAATTTTTCTGTGTAGTCCAAGTGCTTTTTTTTGAACCAATACTTGTCGTTACTTTTCAAAATAATTTGTCGAAGTTTCTCCCCCATTGCATAGCTGAAAAGATAGCCGGCGATACTTGCTAGAAAAAGTGTGGCGATAAGTAGAGCAAGATTGAAGTGCCCTTGTGAAGCCAGAAACCCAGATGTAAAAAGCAAACTGTCTCCTGGCAAGAAAAATGTTAGTGGAAAAGACTCAAAAAATATGATTATAAATAAAAGCCCATAGCCAAAATATCCAAGTATAGTTATGCTATTTATCAAATAATCCATCCCGTTAGAAATAGGAGATCATACATTCTGCTATGACGACCTATTATAAAATTAAAATTAACCTGATAATCGTAACATTGATCTCCGATATTTCTAACGGGATCCATGAGGGCTATTGTAACATAAAGTATATTATCGTTGCTATTTATAGAAAATGCTCAGAAACAAAATCTCGTCGAATCACAACTTTTTCTAGTATCTGCGGAACCTGTGAAAAGGTGAGCAGAAAGAAAATTTCTAGCAAGAAATTATTCTGTTACTAGAAAAAGTTGTGATGAGAAAGAGATTTTATTTACGTTAGACGTTAGAGATTTAGTAAAAAGACCTGAGCTATTCAACAAAGGTAAGAGCCTTGCCTTTCTTGCCGGCCCGTCCTGTTCGTCCTATTCTATGCACATAATCCTCATATGTCGCTGGAATATCAAAGTTGATGACATGAGAAACATCGCTGATGTCTAGTCCCCTCGCGGCAACATCTGTTGCAACCAAAACCTGAACTTTGCCTTCCTTGAAAAGTTTTAGTGATCTCTGTCTACCTGACTGATTTTTATTTCCGTGAATTGATTCTGCTCTAAATCCGCGAGCCACCAGAAGTTTAGTCAATTTTTCCACCCCGTGTTTTGTCCGTCCAAAAATTAAGACTTTGTTGAAATCTGGTTTGATAAGCATACTGTGTAAAACATCTAGTTTATTTTCTCCTCTGTTTACTCGAACAACATCTTGATCAACATTTCTTGCCGTATCCCCTGTTTTAACAGAAATCATTACTGGATTTTTCAAAAAATCTTTGATGAGTATAGAGATTTCTGGGGAAAGTGTAGCTGAAAAGAAAAGTGTGTGACGATTTTTCGGCATAAGAGCCATCATGAACTTCATGTCATTTATAAATCCCATATCTAGCATTCTGTCAGCTTCGTCGAGTACAACTGTTTTGAAATGAGATAGATTCAAAACTTTTTTTTCTATCAAATCCTTCAATCTTCCCGGAGTACCGATAACAAACTCGTTTCTGTATCTTAAAGCTCTGATTTGATTTCCAATAGACGAACCTCCAACGCAACAAACGGAGTACATTTTCATACCCAAAGTAAAACCGTTTAATTCTTCTTCGATTTGTAAAGCCAGTTCACGAGTCGGAACTATTATTAAAACGTTTTCTTTTTGATGACTCAGAACTTTGTTTATAAGAGGAATAAGAAAGGCTGCTGTTTTTCCAGTGCCTGTATTTGCGATACCAACCACGTCTTCTCCTTTCAAAATGTGTGGAATGGATTTATCTTGAATTGGAGTCGGATCTACATAGCCTTTAGCAATAATATTTTTTGACAATCTAGTGTCCACAGCAAAATCACTAAACTTGTGTTCTGGTACAAAATGTTCAACTTGTTCAGTGATAACAGCTTTATTTATAAATCGTGACGGATCAATGTGCTTGCTTCCAGATCTTCCACCTCCGCGATTTCCACCACGAAAACCACCTCTGTTATGAGAAAAAGATGGTCGACCAAATTTTCGTGGCCCAGAACTTCTATATGTATTTCTTTCCATTTAATTAGATTGAGATAGTCAGAAAACTCAATCTACTTACTTTATATTAATAAATGAATATGTCAAACCCGGAATTGACTGAAATCTAAAAATATGCTATTTTTCTTTTGGATTTAGATGTTGCAAAACGTAACATCTTAGAGATTGTGAGGTCTACATGAATAGATCATCTCGCATTGCACTTTTTTTGCTTTTTGTTTGCATTATGAGTTATACGGTAGTGCAAATAGACCTATACGTTCCAATCTTCAGTTTTGCCGGATACGTAGTCGGAAATTTGTTTGATTGGACCTTTACGGCGATTTATCAGATATATTTCCTGTGTTTGACTCTGGCCAAAATTGCGGGGACACTCATCCTGTTTTTTGTCTTTTACGTAATATTGGTGAAGCCTCTGGTCAAATTGACCAAAAGAATTTTCAGACCAAACAGGAGAGATCCAGAATCCACCTACGTTAATGACAGTTGGGAAGGTTTGGATAAAACCCAGGGGTTAAAGCGTCTTCGGGTGAAGCTCTGGTAAAAACAAAACACCGGCAGGTCATTGTGACTTGCCGGTTCGTCATATATGTGCCACAAATATTTTATCCACAGTTTTTGGAAGTTTCGCACAGTTTATAAACAGGATTTGCACGGAAATTTTGTTGACAATTTTAGTATGAGGCACAGAATTATAGTAGGTACATGCTCACAGGAGAAACATCCTCAATTGTAAACCCTGTCTCGTTTATGTCGGCCTAGCCGACATTAGAGACTAAAAAATATAACAAATGGGATGTCCTCTCTAACAAATGAGTGTGACCGGCCAAAAACAAAACCTCTCGCTACGTGCGGAGGTTTTGTTTTTGTAAAATACTCAAAATCACTCCATCTGCTTTGTTGCAATACAGATTTTGTAGGTTTGTCATTATATTTACTATGATAGAGCCAATGAAAGATTAGGCTACTTTGGCTTGTATTAAACCATACAGTAACAAAAAACCATGAAAAACTACCTGACTAAACTCTCCCAAAATGTAACGTTTTTGAAAGTCAAAAAGTTTGCACTAGCCCATAAAGTAGTAACCACTGGTTTGATAATAATTATTGTAGGTGGTGGATATTATGAATACAAAAAAGCTACATCAACAACCGGTCAGACACAATATGTCACTGCCATAGTAAAAAAACAAACAATAATTTCAACCGTAACTGGTAGTGGCCAAGTCTCAGCTACAAACCAGCTTGACGTCAAAGCGAAAGTTTCTGGAGACGTGACGTGGGTAAATGTAAAAGCCGGAGACAAGGTTTACGCCGGACAAGCTTTGGCAGGACTAGATAATAGAGATGCAAAGGCTGCTGTTGTTGATGCCGAAGCTTCACTTGCTGAAGCAAAACTTCAGTTCCAAAAAGACCAAGCTCAAGCACCAATAGACTATCAGAAAAATCTGGATAATCTCCAGAATGCAAAAAATGATTTAGTTAGTGTATACAATGATACTTTCAATACGCTATCAAATACATATCTAGATTTACCAAACATAATAGTTGGAATACAAAACACTCTATACGGATACGATCTAAATATAAGTAAAACTCAGGTAAACTATGACGCCATATTAAATGTTTTTCATGATGAATCTTTGGCAAAAGTCCAAGACTTTGCTTTGAAATCTACAAGTGATTATAAAATAGCTAGGGACAAATACGACTCAGCTCTAGTGATTTATAAACAAATAAGCAGAACTTCTAGTCCAGAGCAGTTGGAATCCCTTCTTGCACAATCAATAGACATGACCACAGCCACTGCCCAATCCCTACAAAGCGAACTGAATTTTTTGAGTACATCTATAGATATTGCAAATCAATACAGTATAAGTTTATCTAGTGTCGTCACAACATTACAAACAAACACTCGGACTAGACTTTCGACGGTTAATTCAGATTTGAGTTCACTTTTATCTCAAAAGAAATCAATTGATACAACGAAACAAAGTATTACAACGTATGAGCAAAATATTGAACTATCAAAAGTCGGAAATGATAATGGTAATAATCCTATTAGTCTCCAAATATCCCAAAGTAATTTGAACAAACAAGAAAGAAATTTGGAGGATTTGAAAAGAACTTTGAGTTATTACACTGTCGTAGCACCATTTGGTGGAACGGTAGCTTCTGTTAGCGCAAAAGTTGGTCAAACAGCAGCAACTATTGCAACTATTGTAACAAATGAGCAAATAGCTGAACTGTCTCTTAATGAAGTTGATGCGGCCAAAATAAAACCTGGTCAGAAAGCTACTCTTACTTTTGATGCCATCGATGGTTTGAGTTTAAGTGGAACAGTTGAGGAAATAGATCCTGTCGGGACAGTTTCTCAAGGTGTTGTTAGTTATATAGCAAAAATAACTTTTGACACCGCAGACTCGAGAATAAAACCTGGAATGACTGTAAACGCGACGATACAGACTGATGTTCATACAGATGTTTTGACAGTCCCAAATAGTTCTGTAAAAACAGTAGGTGGTGTAAGTCGTGTTCAGATATTTACTCCACCACTTCCTGAAACAGTCGGAACATCTGGAACTGTATCTTCAATTCCCCCACAACAAGTAGAAGTTACTGTCGGCATATCAGATGATAACAACATTGAAATTATTTCTGGCCTAACAGAAGGAGAACAGGTGGTATCAAGAACTGTTACTGGTACAGCTACAACTGCAACTACTGGCACGACTCGCACAACAACAACGGGAACGAGAACCGTTGGCGGTACTAATGTAATACGATTCTAGAAATAAAATACTGCATGATAGAAATAAAAAATATAAACAAAACATATGGCTCCGGTGAAACGGCATTCTCGGCGTTAAAAGGAGTTTCATTTACAATTAGAGATGGCGAGTTTGTGGCCATCATGGGGCCTTCTGGCTCCGGCAAATCAACTTTAATGCACATCCTTGGCTGTTTAGATACACCAACATCTGGAACATATTTTCTTGATGGAAAAGATGTCTCAAAATTTTCTGATGAGGAACTGGCCGACATACGTAAAGATAAAATCGGTTTCGTTTTTCAATCATTCAACTTGCTTCCACGAACCACTGTCCTGAGAAATGTCATGCTTCCCCTTGTCTACGCTGGAGTAGAGGGGGACGAGAGAGAAAGAAGGGCAAAAGAAGCTTTAACTTCCGCAGGCCTTAGTGAGACTCATTATAACCATCATTCGAATGAAATTTCTGGCGGACAAATACAGCGTGTGGCTATTGCTAGAGCACTAGTAAATGAGCCGACTTTAATTTTAGCTGACGAACCGACCGGAAATTTGGACACAAAAACTGGTGAAATAGTTTTAGAAACATTTGAAAAGCTTAATAAAGAAAAAGGTCGAACAATAATTTTAATTACTCACGAACTAGGAGTTGCTGAACATGCCAGAAGAGTAATAACTATAAAAGATGGGGTCATAGTGAGTGATCGATCAACGAGTAAAACAAAATGAAAATAATTGATGTATTACAAGAAACATATACTGCCCTATCGGCAAATAAAGTCCGATCGGGATTAACGGTTTTAGGTATTGTTATTGGAATATCATCTGTTATTGCCATGGTCTCAATTGGCGCTGGAGCATCAAACTCGATTTCTTCCAACATTCAAGCTCTTGGCTCAAACCTTATAATGGTTACTCCAGGAGCTCAAAGGGGTCAGGGTTTTGGGGTGAGTTTGGGTCGTGGTGGAGCTAAAACTTTGACTTTGAGTGATGCAGATGCCATAAGAACTCTTCAAAATGTAAATGCCGTGGCTGAAGAAGTTTCAGGACGTTATCAGGTCACGGCAAAAGGCACAAATACAAACACCACGGTCGACGGTGTGACTTCTTCATATCCAGAAATTAGGAATGTCACAATCGACCAAGGGTCATTTATAAGTGACTCGCAAAATGAATCCAGTTCTAAAGTTGCTGTCATTGGCCCAACTGTTGTAACGGACCTTTTTGGCGATACGGCTCTCCCTGCAGATGCAGTAGGACAAATAATTAGAATAAAGGGTATGGAATTTAAAGTTATTGGAGTTACAGTTTCGAAAGGTGGTTCAGGGTTTAACAACCAAGACGACATGATTTACGTGCCAACAAAAAGCGCCCAACGTTTCTTGTCAGGTAATCAATACTTAACATCTATTGATATAGAGGCCACAAATTCAAATGTCATGACACAACTTCAAACAGATATCACAGATATTTTATTGGCAAGACACAAAATCTCTGATTCAACGCAAGCCGACTTCAGCGTATTAAACCAAAACGATATTATTTCAAGTGCATCATCTATCACAAACACTTTGACTTATCTACTTGCGGCCGTAGCTGGAATTTCTTTAATCGTTGGTGGAATAGGAATTATGAACATGATGCTAACAACGGTAACTGAAAGAACCCGTGAAATTGGTCTACGTAAAGCTATCGGCGCAAAAAAATCTGACATTAGTAAACAATTTTTGATTGAAGCAATAATTTTAACTTTAGTTGGCGGAGCTGGTGGGATAATTCTTGGCTGGCTTATAGCTTTTTTGGTTAATTGGTCCGGACTTATCACAACCAGTGTTTCATGGGGATCGGTTATTTTAGCTTTTGGTGTTTCAGCTTTTATAGGAGTTATCTTCGGATATTACCCAGCAAGGAGAGCGGCGGGGCTTAATCCGATTGATGCGTTAAGATACGAATAAAAAATTAACTAATAAAAAATAAAATGAATACGAAAATAATAATAGGGGGATTAGTCTTGGTAGTTATAGCATTTTATGGTGGTATGAAATATTCTGAAAGTAAAAGAGTCGCAATAATTGCAAATTTTAGAAACGGAAACTTTACACCAGGTCAAGGTGGTGGAAGAGGCCTTACAGGAGGCGGAGCAATCAGTGGAGAAATAATTTCAAAAGACCCAAATGGTATAACGATAAAAATGCGTGACGGTAGCTCAAAAATAGTAATACTTTCGAGTTCAACTTCAGTAATGAAGTCAGTAAATGGGACACTGACTGATTTGGAAATCGGAAAAGAAATAAGTGGAACAGGTACAGCAAACTCCGACGGAAGTTTAACCGCTTCGATGATTCAAATACGCCAAGCAACTACTACAACAAACAAATAACTAACTCTTAACAAGCCAGCGATCAAGTCCAATATACCCTGCTGTTTTGTGAGCAAGCATTATAAGAATGGCTAAAATTAAGAGGACTGGGTTCGTACTAACAGTACCAGCTAAAAGATAATTCAAATTCATAAAGAATCCGAAAAATGCAGATAGGAAAGTTAGAGCACCCAAAATAAGTCCAATACCAACAAGAAGTTCACCATACGCTACCAAATTTGACCAAGTAACGACGTATGTTAAAACTGCGTGCTTCAAAAACCAAGCGTACCACATAGACACATCAGGATGAGCTCCTGCGGTTTTTGCTAAAGCGCCATTTATAAAACCTGTTAATGCTCCCCCCGCAGTTTTACCAACCCACATAGGATTTATAACTTTTTCATACCCCGCATGTAACCACTCCCATCCTAAATAAATTCTAACAACTAACCAGAAAACAGAAAACTTTACATTAGAAAACAAGAATTGATAAATTGATTCAAATATTTTTGGAGTTTTCATCCCGTTAGAGATACCAGTAGCTTTTAACTACTGAATATACAAATTATTTAATAATGTTATTTTACCCGAAGAATTTTCAATAAACTGAAATCTCTAACGGGATTCATGGTCTCATTATAACAAAGTTTTTTTCAAAATGACACCCTGATAGATGTTTATAAGTGTAAAAAACAAAGACAGAACAATAGGGCCAAAAATAAATCCTACCGGGCCAAAAACTATAAGCCCACCAAGAATAGCAAAAAGCATTACAAGTTGATGGATTTCAACTCCCCTGGAATATAGATATGGACCAAGAAAATTATCAACAAGACCTATAACAACAGTTGTCCACAAAACAAGTCCTATAGTGTACGGAATATTGCCCGTTATATACATATATGCGATAGAAAGTAGATAAACGGAAAGTGTGCCGAAAGGTATAACAGATGCTACGGCAGCAATACACCCCCACAGTATTGCTTGTGGAACGTGAAATATTTTAAGCCCTAGACCAGCCAAAACTCCTTGAATAATAGCTACGAGCAAAACCCCGCGTACTGTGGATGTAATTGTTTGCTTAAGCTTATCAAAAATTTGTTCGTCGTATTTATCTTGAAGTGGCGAAAGGCTAACTAGCATTTTTTTAAACTTGCTACCATCTTTAAGGAAAAAGAATAGTGAGATAAATATAAAAACAATGCTGGTAAGAACTGAAAGTGCACTAGATAATATAGAACTCAAGTGCAGAGCAATCCAATTTGCCCCAAAACTGGCGAATTGGTTCAGGTCTATAGAAAATGTCGGATAAATTTTTTGTATCGGTTTTTCTATGGCTAGAGTTATTTTTTGTATATATCCAATACTATCGTGATTTGCCAATTGACTGTAAAGATCTTTTGATTCACCCAAAACCTGCATAAAAATGAAAAACATTGGAATTATAACAACTATACAAAAAAGCAAAACTACAATAAAAGCCGATATACCTTTTCTGCCACCAAAAAATTTTGATATTTTTATATGAAGAGGGGTTAAAATCACACCAAAAATTGAAGATAAGACTAAAATACTCAGAAAAGGAAGAAAAATGAAACCAACCAATACTGAAACTATAAGTAGAAGTCCAACGAAGAAATATTTTTGAAGTAAATCTTTATCCATGTTAATTTTTAGGTTTTTCTTCGAGGTCCAAACAGACTGAATTTAGACAATATCGCATTCCAGTATCAGTAGGTCCATCATTGAAAACATGACCTAGGTGCGACCCACAACGAGCACATGTTATCTCTGTCCTATGCATACCCATATCGTTGTCTGGAGTCTCTACGATGCTTCCAGATATGGCTTTATCGAAGCTTGGCCATCCAGTGCCAGAATCAAACTTAGCATCCGAAGAAAAAAGTTCGTTCCCGCAAACTTTGCAGGTATACATGCCGTTACGTTTGTCATGTAAAAGTTTTCCAGAAAAAGGTGCTTCTGTCCCCTTTCCTCTCAAAACTGCATACTCCTCGGGAGTTAATTTTTTCTTCAATTCTTCTTCATTTATGTCCATTTTTTCCATATTTTTTAGTTTTTTGGGTGATCTTTTAATAAATTAGCAAACTTTTTCTGAACTTTTTCCAATTTTGGATTTATAATTATTTCACAATATGCGGCATCTTTATTTCTCTCATAATAATCTTTGTGATAATTCTCTGCAACAAAAAACTTGTCAAGTGGCACAACTTCTGTAACTATTGTCTTGCCATCTTCGTTAGATTGATTTAGGTCTTTTATGAAATCCAGAGCTGTAGTTTTTTGATCTTCTGTAGTATAAAAAATAGCCGAGCGATATTGAGTACCAATATCGTTACCTTGTCTGTTTAATGTCGTGGGATCATGGGAACCAAAAAAAACTGTAAGTAAATCCTTATATGAAATTTCTCTTGGATCAAATTCTAGTTTGACGCACTCTGCATGACCAGTATTGCCACCACTAACTTTTTCATAACTAGGATTTTCCATACTACCACCAGCATAGCCAGGCAAAACAGTAGCTACACCCCTAAGCATTTTGAAAACCGCCTCTGTACACCAAAAACATCCTCCCCCAAACACGGCGATTTCAAGTTTTTGTTCATTCATAAAAGTATTATCCTACTTTATCAAAAATTAAACAATAAGTAATGGAGCAAAAATGAGAGATTGATAAATATAAAGTAAACCTAAAATAATAACTATAAATCCAATTGCCATCAGTATATGGCGTGGATGTCTACGCTTGGATTCTATGAAAATCATCATCAGAAGGGTCAGTGAAATCATAGAAGCAAGAATCATATAAACAAATCTTAGAACTTTGTTTGGTGAAACAACTAATTTATAGAAATAATTTGAATATTTCGAAGTTTCTGTAGATGTTGTGGCTTTGCTTTTTTTCTGTACAGAAACGTAAAGTTCATTCGTGCCGTTTTGTGCCAAAACTTCAGTCGAGACTGATTCAGAAAGAACAGTCTCTGATACTGTAGTTGCTGATTTAACCGTAGTTGAAGGTGTTTGGGTGCCTGTTTTTGTTAATGTTGAAGTCGTCGATTTTTTTGTAACGGTTATCGGTTCCTCCTCTGATGGCCTACCAAAAAGCTGTACAACAAAAACTGTTCTCCTACCCTGATAAAAACCCTCAGCAGTGGCAATTCCTATCTCCGTAAAATTACCATTCATTATGTTAGCCTTGTGTCCTGGAGAATTCATCCAGGCAGTATTAACATCGACAGAGTCTGTAAAGTTCACAGCCAGATTTTCACCAGCGTAACTAAAGTCATATCCAACTTGCCCAAACCAATACCAAGGAGAATGCCCGTCCGGACTTTTATGAGCAAAATAACCTTTAATCGCCATGTCATTAGCTTTCAATTGAGCAGCCTTCTCTAACACAGGACTAATAGCTAAATGTCCAAAGTTTTGAGTTGCTCGATCTTCGTTTGCATAATCAACCAAAACTTTTGGCAAAACTAGAGCTGTTAAATCCGTTCTAATCAAGATAAGCTTTCCTGAAACTGATAAAAGAAAAAGCAGGAAAATTACAGAGAACAAAGCTGTAGCTCCAGCTTCTCTGAAAAGATGAGGTTTAAAGTCATTATTGTCATGTGGGACAAAGTACTTTTTAAACCATTTCATTACAATATTAAATCACAAAAATAGTAAAAAACAAAGCCCCTTTCGGAGCTGTGTTTTTACAATTTATCTTAGCGTTAAGGTAACTGTGGTATTGGTATGTCTAGTTCAGAACATTTTATCAGATTTATTTTTCTCTTTGTTGTCTTGTAAACATATCCGGTTGCTTCTTTGTCCTTGAGCAACCCAAGTTTTGACCATGGACCAATAATATCTATGTTTTCTTGTATCTGGAATTGTTTTACGGCGTTATATGTAAGTGGCCCGAAGAACCCTGTAACTGGTATATGAAGACCTAGATATTCATTAAGGAACTCTTGAAGTTTCCTAACCTGATCTGGATTATTTTTCTTTCCAAAACCAATGTATGAATCAAGATAAGGTGTGCAAGATGCACCAAGAACTTGTCCCTGTGGCGCACCATTACCGCCTCCACCGCCATTTCCACCATTAACAAATCCGAAGTTTATAGGGCCATTGTTTCCACCCGGACCATTACCGCCACCACCTCCTCCACCGCCACCGCCATTATTTTCGTCATTTGTAGATTCTGTTGTTGTGTTATCTACGCACTGACCGTCGTCGTTTTTATGTTTTCCACTTGGAACTTCTGACTGGTTACCGTCTATATTTGGACAAACATCAGTTGGTGTATTTTCATCCTCATCATCGTTATCATCTCCGTTAGGAACACACTGGCCATCATTATTTAGATGTTTACCTTCAGGAACTGTTGACTGGTTACCGTCTATATTTGGACAAACATCTGTAGGTGGTGGAACATCATCACTTATGCATTCGTTGTCTATATTTAGATGCTCACCTTCATCACATTCCGGAATATTTTCTGGTGGTACACATCGTAGACTTACATTATCAAGCAAAGTACCGAGCGAATCCTCTGGCGTCCCAGCATCACGGAATGTAATAAATGTGTTTGTACTTGTTGCAGTAAAGTTTAGAGTATGTGATGACCATATCGTACTAACCCCTCCGACTATAGGCCCAACCGTATCACCAAGTACTCCACCCCAAATAACCTCCAGTTTATTTTCTGAAGAACCAGTATTTGGTCTAGGTGAAAAATCATAAGTCAATTTATAATCTGTTCCAGGAACAGTAGTAATATTTTGAGATATTGCCACAGAAGCTGGTTCACCGTTTAGTGATCCTGAAGGTCCATCCCAATCAGTATCAAGTTCGGCAAACTGTGTGCCATTTGAAGCAATTGAACTATTTAGCCCATTAGTCTGGATTTCAAGGTTTGCAACAGTCGGTCTTGTTCCAGAACCAAAGGTTGTTGATCCACCAAACCATGACACAACCCAATCAAGCGAAATCGCACCTGAAGGAAAGATATCCCAACTTGCCAAAGGAACTGCTGGTGTTTCAAACGAGCCATTCTGGATTAACTCTTGCCCTGGGTCACAAATAGGTGGAGGAATGACTTCTGGACTGCAAACGGCGTCAATCTCTGCATCACCATCGTTTTGCAATGTTCCTCCGGCTGTAGCAGAAATATATCTGTATGCTTGTCCAAATTTCCATGAAGTTGTGTCGTTATCAGAAATCCAACTTGTAGGACCGAGAGGGAAAGTTGTTGTTTCTATTCCGGCTACCCAAGGACCAGTTGGACTGTCAGATCCGAAAAGTGTTGCTTCGTGAGATTCGGCTGGGAAAGGATCGTGATCAATACTTGGAACTAGATAAGCTGTGTCTGTAGGAGTTATCATATCCCAAACTACAGGAGTTTGGTGTACATGAACCCATTTGTGATCAACTTGATTTCCTGATGTAGAATCACCTGGGTCGTTTGGGCCCGAATAGTCGTATGTCGTAGGAGATAACATTTCACCAGAAGGTGGATATGGTGACTGTACAACACCACAGCTTTGTATATCTAGAGTCGGAGGAGCCTGTTTTAGAGCGTTGAAAGCAACGCATTGGTAAGTCTGTCCCGCTATGACTGGATCAATCCAATCCCAGTTATCATAATTCAAAACGTCGGTGTTACAGTAAATTTCAGCGGAAACGTTATCTACGTTAGTCTGATTATTTGTGTTGAAAGTAAATGGAACATAACCGTCTTTCAAAACTTCACGAACCCATATTTTGGAACCTGCTGGAACCGTGACTGAAGTTTGTCCAGAACCGTTTGTAGATGGCATTGTTGTCCAAGGAGAACTAGCTGGAGTCAGTACATTATCTCCGGGGTTTGTATTTGAGTCAGAATCCTTAACCCACTGGAATTGCCAATCAGATGCTAAATGACAATTTGGGTGGGTAGATATGAAAGTGCTAGCAGTTGTATCTGTTATATCAGGACCGCCGGAACCCCAGTTTGGCAAGTCGGACTCATTATCACAGACGATTTTCGTAGCAACAATAGTTGAGGTGGGTGGGGTTTTTAGTTTGTTTAGAACAATAAGAGTTCTATTTGGTTTATTTTTTGTAAGTGTAATAACACCGTCGGAATTGTAACCGTTTTGAGTACCGTCAGTATTATATGAATAGAAATCAGTAACATCATTTACTGTGTTAGAAAACTGATCATTGTACATAGTAGAATCCCATAGAGAAGGATCAGTTGCTGTTTCCTGTCCGTAATAGTAGCTTCCGATTTTCAAATCGCTATATGTGACACATTGAGCGTCATTTTCCTCCCCACTGGAATCAAGAAAGCCGTCTGTCATTGAGAGAGGAGTAGTGAAAGTAGTTACAGAGAGAGCATAACCGTGAGAGTTGTTTGGGACTGTTCCCCCAGGGACAGTAACACTTGTTGGTGACGATAATTCACTTCCGTCAGTTACTGTCGTACCATCTGGTTTGATTATTATTTTACAAACTGTGATTGAACCTTTGGACTCATGGTCATCATGATCTTCATTATCATCTTTATCACCTTTTTCATCATCACCTTGATCTCCGTGTTCGTGACCATTATGAAAAACGGAGTGTGGTGTCCAGTCAAATTTATTCTGATGTGCACTTGCTGTTAGCGGAAAAGCCCCTATAGTGGAAATAACCATTGATAGGACAGTCAAATAAGAAAATATTTTTTTCATGTTATAAAAAACTAATTTATAAATTTATTATTAAAACTTAAATCAAAAAAACGACACACTCTTAACAATAAAATAACACTCAAGTATTTTAAGTGCAAGACTTGACCACCACAAAATCATGTATTTTTGCTAATTATTAATAAAAAAATTGATAGGAAACGAGAAAAAGACGAAAAATCGCTAAAAAAGCGACTATTTTAGTCATATTTCACTATTTACAGATATTATTGTAGAAAAAAGAAAAACATCACGAGAATACAGTAGTGTGATAGAGTCAATATTTATTTCTACATAAAGCCCGGAAAAAAATCGGTTTTGATTTGGGATCTTTTTACACCCATTTTGTGTAAAACGTTTTTGAAAGATTCAACCATCGCGTGCGAACCAGAAATATAGAAAATTCTATCTTTATAATCCGTTGCTTCAGCTACGATCATTTCTTTTGTAACAATTCCAGCTTTTATTTTTGAAGTTTCAACACCGCCTTGCATATCGTTTATGACATAAATAGTTTTTATCCCAAGTTTATTTTCTGCTTCGTCAAAAATATCTTTGTAAACTATATCTTCTGTTGTTTTGTTTGAAAAGAAAAGTACAGCCTCCCTATCCTCTTTTTTATCGAGCAGATATTTGATAATACTTCTGAACGGTGTAATACCTATACCACCAGCAATAAAAACCATCTTCTTGCTTGAGTCTTTTGGTAGTGTAAATGACCCAGCTATTTGCGATGCCACGATTTTACTACCCAAAGCCATGGAATTTAGAGCTTTTTTGAAGCTACTAGAGTCTTTGTAGAACTTTATACCAAGATGTAAGTTTTCTTCTGTCGGAGAGGAAGCTAGAGTAAAAAATCGCCGATTGCCTCTTATATCTGGATGTTTGTGAGCTAATGTCCATTCCATATACTGACCCGCCATAAAGCCAATTTTTCTGTCTGTTTTATGACCAGATATTTTCCACTCAAAGTCATAGACGTCATGGGATAGTTTATTTTTGCGAAGCAGAGTCAATGTTAAATGAG
The DNA here is from genome assembly GCA_023267045.1 of Candidatus Zambryskiibacteriota bacterium. Classification (GTDB taxonomy): domain Bacteria; phylum Patescibacteriota; class Minisyncoccia; order Phycocordibacterales; family DATDWN01; genus C7867-006. Next base: position 18,547 of record JAHFOB010000002.1, on the reverse strand, counting down.
CTCTTGGACTAACAATATATGAAAACAAATTACCGATAAGTAGTGCTAGAGCTGGTGAAGAATATAATGGGCCAAATTGAAACTCTGCACCAAAAAATATTCCGACTAAAACGCCATACGCTACCTGAAGACCAACACTTGGCGGAGTCGTTAGTGGTTCTGTCAACATAATACTGCCGAAGAAAAGTATCGGCCCTGAAAGAAAAGTTTGTTTCAAAACTTCAACTAGGTTGAAACCGTGATATAAACTAAAGACAGAAATACTGGCAACACCCGCCAGAAGAAAAGAAGAAAACAAAGCAAAACGGCGAACTTTGCGTATAACTAGAAAACCGAGAATGACAACTGGCACAATCATATAGGAACTACCAATCCACCAGATGGCCGAACCATAACCGAAAAAACCAATGATAAAAATTGCGATAGCGGTAGGATTGAAAATATGCTTTTGATTTATTGCCAAAAGATATTTTGAAGCCATTGCTATAGTGGCAACAATAATAGAAACCCATAGTTGAGATAAACTACCTACAGGAAACAATATCAAAAACAATATCAGACTGGTTATGAAATATGATTCACTATTTACAGAAACTCTAAATACTTTGGAAAAAAGATAGTTTGTTATGTAACAAACTATTAACAAAATAATAAAAGAACTGGACAAACTTTGAGGACTGTACGATAAAATTCCTGCAAAACTTAGAGCTATAGAAAACACGGCCAAAACCAAAAGTCCGTACAAAACCAATTTGTACATGGTTATGCCGTTTAGAAAATTATCTATGAACTTCATCCCGTTAGAAATAGGAGATCATATATTTAATAATAACTCCTTATGTTAATGATTAAAGTTAACCTGACCGTGGTAACACTGAATCTCCGATATTTCTAACGGGATTCATCCTATATATTACCACTTTCTTACGTAAATAATTCCACTTCTAATCCACCTGATTTCTCTATAGAATAATCATTTTTCAAAATAATGTATTCAAAATTAAAATGTTTTTTCAAAATTTCCGGCTCGACAAAAAATAATCCTGTGGTTAAAAGATCAGCGAGTAATGTGTTTTCAGCAACTATCCAAACTGCCAAAATATTTTTTGGTGAAGAAAGAGTTTTTGGATTTATAATGTGATGAAAATCGGCCCATTTTCGACGATTGCCTGCAGAACCACACAAACTTTGATTTGAAATTGTAACAACCCCAATAACTTTATTTGTCTCTTCTGGATGTTCTAAACCAACACGTAATCCCTCTTGACCTCTACGTTTCATGTCACCACTGGCATCCACACAATACGAATCTATTCCATTTTCTTCCAATATTTCAGAGACAATATCTACCAAATAACCCTTACCACCTGCACCAAAATCCAAAATCGTCGGATAATTTAATTTTAGTTTTGGGTTTTGCCATTTTATAACTTCATCCCAACTTTTTGGTTTTTTTAATGATTTCGGCTGAAGAGAATAGTCTGCGTCATAACCAGCATCAGACAAAACATCACCAATAAGTGGCGTAACCAAACCACCTGTTACGTCATACATTTTTTTATAAAGCGAAATCATTTTGTCCGCATCATCCGGCAAAGTAAATTCCCCCGCTTCTTTTGACATTTTTGTTACAAGCGAATCTTCGCGGAACCGCGAATATGCGATATCAAAAATATCTATTCTATCTTTTATTTTTAGCAAAAGATTTTCCTTCTCTTTATCCGAGAGATCTTTGTCTATATCTATTACCCACGAAGTCCCAATAGCCTCAAATTCAAATTTTGTCATATTTTTTGAAGAATAAATCTCGTCGAGAGTAAGAGATTTATTCTTTATGCCTTTGCCTGAACTTTTATCTGTGCTATCGCATTATTCCAACCCCTTGGTGTAAGTGACGAACCAGAAACTTTTGACAAAACAACATTATCTATACTTTTACCAACAACATACGAACTAAATCCAGAAATAAACTCCCCTTGATAAAACCTTGCTTCTGATCTACGAGCTAGAGATGTGACCGTGGCATCTGTGATAACACCATCTTTCAAAGTGACACTAACATTTATTTGTTCTGTGCCACCTGGTGAGTTATAAAACCCACTGGCTGAATAGTTGCCATTTTTATATGTAGATGAAATTGGTTTTGGGGCTGGTGTTGCTGGGACAGGAGTCGGAGTAGGTGTAGGTGTTGCTTGTGGCAAATTGATTGTATTATCAACAATAGTATTATTTCTTTTTACATACTTAAAAGCTCCGTATGTCGCTACAGCAACGACAAGCGCGATAACTACCCATACTACCGATCTACTTTTCTTTTGTCCTTCCATGAATTACTGAATATTAATAATAGAATTTATTTTTATAGTGTACCAGTTCCATTCATTTTTTTCCACATTCTTTTGTTGTAGCTTTTCTTGCTTTCAAAAGCTTTTTGTAGTTGACCTGGCACTATGCCGTTCTCTTGTAAAATTTGCTTTAGAGTCTTACCATCTTTTAGCTCAGTTTTAACTTTTTCTGGATCGAGGCCTAAATGTACTGCTAAACTACCAGCTCTACCGACAGAATTCCAACGATGCATCATGTGCATACCTTTTGCAGTGGTATTTTGACTATACGGTGCTACAGAAAGATCTGAACTCTCAGCCAAAGCCGTGTTTCCTGCCCCAAAAAAAAGCATTCCTGTGACAATACTGGTCCCAGCCGAAGCTATAATGGCTTTTCTCATTCTTTTATATCTTTTTTCTTTCATTGTATTATGGCTCTACCCCTATAGATACAACAAGAAAAAGAATTTATTTCACCGAAATTTGGCTATTCATCTGGATTCAATTTCCTTATACCGTATGCTCTTATCTCGCCGTTTACAACATCACCAGCAATAAAAACTTGATCTCCAACTTGCAAAATAGCCCTAACATCAAAATTTGTTGGCATAACTACTCTGCTCAACCCGTCATCACTGTCTATGTCATAGTCACTGTGTTTTATAGTGAAAGTATTCATGTCTATCGCCGTGACAAAACCACGGAAAATGCCGTATTCTCTATGTGATTTACGTAAACCGTTGTAAAAACTACTCATCATTGGTAAATTACGATTTTCTGCTCTATACATCATACTTTGGTGAAACGAAGTTCTGTCGACAATAGAACCAAGTAGGACAATGAGCACAACTGACCCAGAAAACAAGTAAATAATCGGGCTATGATAGCCCAACTTCCATCGCTTAACCAACCAATCAAAAAAGACAAGAAGTAAAATATCTATGATCAAGACAAACCAAGGAAAAACAAGTAAAAATTCATAAAAACCGCGAAAACCAAAACCAAGTAAATACAAATGCCCAGCAGCTTTCAGACTAAACAGAATATAGCTGACTAGAAGAACTGACAAAACAAAAACCATGACAGCAAGAACTACTAGAAAAGAGACTCTGAGAAAGAAAAAGGTTTTTGATCTCATTTTCACTTCCCCTGTTTCTATCTTTTCTAGAATTTTTTGTTTGAAACTATTATTTTGTGTGTTATTTTCTTGTTCCATGTTTTATATTTCTATTTTCATCTCTTTGTATTTTCCTTTCAGTATTTCCTTGGCTCTCATGATTCTTACCCCTACTGTACCTATCGGAATGTGCAGAATATCGGATATTTCTTTGTAACTTAACTCTTCGATATAGTAGAGTACTAGAATTTCTCGATATTTCGGCTCGATTTGAGAGAGTCCCTTGTCCACAATCTCTTTCATTTCTTTCTGTTCACGTTCACGAACTATTGGATCCTCAACAACTGTATGTGAAATCAGTGTGTCGAAGTCAAAAAGATACATCGGGTTCAGAGAATTCTTTTTTATAGCATTTATATATGTGTTGTGAGCGATTCGATAAATCCACGGTGAAAATTTTTGCGATGTATCAAAACTTTTTATATTTTTATATGTTTTTATGAATACGTCTTGAACAACATCTTCTATATTGTCATCACCAGAAATAAATTTTCTACCATAACGAAAAAGCTTTGTACTATAACGCTCCATAAGTACACCGAACTTTTCCTTATCCCCATTTTGGACAAGCCTAGCTAGCTCCTCATCAGAGATATCCGTATGGCTATTCATTTGTTTACTATACATCTAATACAATGTACTATCAAAAATATTTCTTACATAAAGCAATAGCCCGAACACCGAAGTGTGCGAGCTATTTTCGAACTTGTTTTAGCCTAAATAACTGTCTGCATACGCTAAGTTGATCTCATCGAGAATACGCTTGATTGCATCCATTGGATTTTTGGCGTCTGTGATTGGGCGACCAACAATTACTCTATCTGCAAACCCCAGAATTGCTTCTCGTGGTGTGACAGATCGAAGAGAATTTTGATCATCCCCTCTTACCTTTGCCCAATCCGGTCGTACATTTACGACGTTCACAGAAAGCGTGTGTAGATTTACAGGGACAATGGGGATTTCCTTGCCTCCGCAAACAATCCCGTCAATTCCTGCAAAATCAGCTAGTTTGGTGAAAAAATCTACTGTTTCTGCAATCGAGCGTAAGTGGAAAGCTCTTGCATCTTGTTCATCTAGATTGGTTGGAAAAGTAATTCCAACAACCTCAGTATGAGGCAACAAGCCTTTCAAGAGCCTCAACGATTCTACTCCAACCGAGCATGCCACAGACAACATATCTGGCTCATACAGGGAGAGAAACTGCCCATCCAGCTTTAACGTTTTGTTTGTTCCATAAAGCTTGAGATCAGCAAAAACGAGAAAGCCTGCTTTCTGAATTTCCTGGATGAACGGATAGCCACACTGCCGCAAGAGAGACTCAACTTTAATGTGACCTCGAAAATCTCTAATTTTTTCGAGAAACTGAAACAGGCGAACTTTTGCCGCTGCTGCATTTTCTCCAGGCAATGATTCAAAGTCACACGCAATTGCTAATCTCTCGTGTAAGTCAAAGTTCTTCATTTTACCTCCCAAGTAAGCATCATTGATCTGATCCTCGTTAAAAACGTTGACTCCATTTTAAAGACTACAGTAATAAATCATCTATGTAAAATCTCTTGACTCTGACGTTGCGTCATAGTTTATAGTGTGATAGCCTAGGTCGAAGGTCTTAGTTTAAAAATTAAAAATTGGAAATTAAAAATTTTATTAATGTCTTACACAGTTCAAAAACTAGCCAATATTTCAGGAGTTACAGTCCGTACGCTTCACTACTATGACGAAGTCGGGCTTCTTGAACCTAGCCGAGTAAAAAATAATGGATATAGGTTCTATGAGGAAAAAGAGCTTTTGAAACTACAGCAAATAATGTTTTTTCGAGAGCTTGACTTCCCTATCGTAGAAATAAAGAAGATAATGGATGATCCAAAGTTTGATACGACTGCAGCTTTGAGAGATCACAAAAAACTTATTGAAATCAAAAAAATTAGGCTAGAAAAACTTGTTCAGACAATTGATAAAACAATTAAAAGAATACAACCGCTGCAAGCGAGCAGTGGCCGTATGACCAAAAAAGAAACTACTATGAAAGATGAAGAATTATACCAGTCATTTAAAGAGCATGATAAAAAATATGCAAAAGAAGCAAAAGAGAGATGGGGAAATACCGAAGCTTATAAACAGTCACAGGAAAAGGTAAAGAAAATGTCCAAAGAAGACATGTTTACTATGAAAAAAAATGGTGATGAACTTATGAAAGAGATCGTGGCAAATATGAACAAAGGTCCTGAAAGTCGTGACGTTCAGAAGTTGATAGACAGACACTACAACAACCTGCGAACATTTTATGAACCAAACATAGAAATGTACCGTGGACTTGCCCAAATGTATGTCGACGACCCACGCTTCACTGCATATTTCGAAAAATATGCAAAAGGACTAGCTGTCTTTATGCGAGATGCGATGTATGTTTATTGTCAGAATCACAAATAATAAAAGCCCCGAAACCGGGGCTTTTATTAATTTCCTTGGAGAGGTTGTGGCACACCAGGTTTTGCAATAAGATCCTGAAAACCTGATTCCCCCTGACTATATATGTAACTACCACTATAGTTCGAGTAGTTGTAATTAGTAGTTTGCCCATCCTGATTTTGATTTACTACTGTGGTTGTAGCTGTATTTGTTTTATTTTGATCGGCTATCTGCTGGTTTATTTGTTCAAGCTGTTTTTGCAGAGCGTCAACTTGCGCTTGAGCAGCATCAACTATAGCTTGTTGGGCAATAACGTCCTCTGGAGTAATGGAAGGTGTTTGTGGAGTAAAGCTTCCTGTGGTCGAAGCCTGCATTTCTGGATATATGGTTTGAACATAGGCAACAACTGGAGAAGTATTGTTCTGTGTGTTTTTATTCTGGTTATCAACAACCGCTTGAGCTATAGAAGTTATAACATCGGTAACAGAATCTGCTCCAGGAAGTTTGGATTTATAGTCTTCTATTTTTGCCACAGTCAAACCAGAGTTTTCTGGAGTTGAAGTATTAACTATTTCTGTAATATCTTCTATATATCTCTGTACTATTCTAGTCTGTTCCTCTATCAAACGAGCTTCTTGTTCATCTAGGTCGTTAAGTGCGGAAAGACTGATTTTTTTCTGCCACTCTTCCAAAATAATATTTATGTCTCTTCTTTCGGCGTTTATTAAAATATCACTGTCTGAATTTTTAAAAATCATCTTTGGGTTGTTACCGTTTGGGCCGGTGAAGAGAAAGTCTGTCTGTGCCACCAAACCTTTAGTTATCTTTATTTGATCCTGAATAGACATGGCGAAAGAAAAAGAGTTTCGTAAACCGATAACCATGTTGTTCAGAGTTTCAGTTTCATCAGTCAAAACCTGTTTAGCACTTTCTAGATCTTTCTGTACAGCATCTTTTTTTGCCACGAGTTGATGGGTTTTGCTACCAGTTATAAAAAAATATATGCCAAAGGCGAGAACAACGACAGCAACGACTGACCCTGTGATTATCCATTCTCTTTTTGCAAAGTTCATTTGATTATTTCGGCAAAACTATAGCCAAAATCAAACTTAAACCAACAAGCCAGAGAGTAACGACAAGAGTAATCCGCAGTAGATTTTGAGCTCTATTTTCAACTTCTCGAATTGACCTGCCGGCAAGAACAAAACCTGAACTGTTTCCGGATTGCCATCTAGTTATGACAGTTGCCATACGCACACCGTCTTCTGGTTGCCAAGTTATTCTGTCTTCGCCGTTTGTTCTGGTGTAGTCAAAAACACCTTTTGGTGGTATGGGAATAGAGTTGTGAAGTTTTGCTTCAGATTCAAGAGCTAGGCCTTTGTTATCATAGACAATAACAAAAGGAGCTAAACTTTCTGAAATATTAATACTTTTACCACGACTAACTACAGAAGCTGGCACTGCGCCAAGAGAAAGAGCTCGTGCATCATCCTCTGCTAGCTGTATTTGTGGATCGTTAGCCGACATTCGCAAATCCTGTTGAACAAGAAGATACGACAAAAAAGTTAGAGTAACAAATACACCTGAAAATAAAATAAAATAAATAAGTGACTTTTTCATCACTTTATTATACCACGACAAAATGATTATACAAAAAAACAACCCCGAGGTCCTTGCGGATTCTCGGGGTCGTTTCTTTTTTATTCAAATCTTAGCTTAGGTGCTTTGAAACAAGCTTTGTCATCTCAAACATATTTACCATAGACTTGCCTCCGAAAACTTTCTTCAAATTTTCATCAGCATTGATGTTTCGTTTATTTTTTGCGTCTTGAAGATTGTTCTTCTTTATATATATCCAAATCTTCTTAACAACTTCAGATCGAGGCATTGGACCACTGCCAACTACCTTTGCCAAATCGCTACTAATTGTCATTGGCTTCATAAACGCAGAATTTTCTTTTGCCATATTTTTTATTCTATCTATACGTTATTTATAATATGTGATTCCCCTACAGTATACACCCTCTAGGGCTGTAAAGTATAGCCCCTGTAGATTACCTATAGCAACAACCAAAATATGGCTAACCTTGGGGCTTATTTGGAGAGAGTTTAATACTCAATATTTATTGGAAAAGAAATTGAAGCGTCGTGCTCTGGTAGACCAGAGGGGTTATCTTTTTTCAAAATTAAAGTTGCTTTTCCTATGTAGCTCTGTGGAATTTTAACATCAGCCTTGAACGGAACAAAATTTTCTGTCATCCAATCGCTTTGCGCTTGAGCTATGGCAGTAGCTAGTGTATTTCCATCTTTATCTAAAACTTTTATAGGAAATGACGCTTCAAAAAACCAAGTTCCGCGAGCCTTCCCTATAACAGAAAAATCTTTGCCCGTTACCGCGTCTGGATACGGTAGGTCAACTACTATGAGGTCAGCTGAAGAGTTGGTGTAGTTGATTTTGCTTTCTGATTTTTCCTGCAAAGGGGCCTCGGCTTTTTTACCATAGGCAAATACTAGGCAAATAGCCACGACAAAAATGAAGGCAACAAATAACCAAAGTTTTTTATTTTTCATCTTGATTAGTTTGCCTGTTCACCCATCTCACCGAGTGCTGTATTGTCTGTCGTTTGACCAGTTGTGCCCTGACTTGTTGTTTCTCCTTTAACTTCCCCACTGTTTGAAGGGGTAGACCTATAAAAACCAAAGTAAGCAATAACTGCAACTGCTATCACTACAACTATCCCTGTTACTATTTTTGTTTGTGGCATGTTTTTGTTATTAATTTTTATAATTATAACCCTTTTAGTTGACCATAGCCATAGCCCAGTTTAAAAGCCACCAGAAAAACAAGAAGAAAAAGTATAACTGCCACTAGTTTTGAATACCAAGTAACTTTGTTCCATTGTATAGTCATTTTTTATATTTATAAAGTAATACCAATATTTCATAAGTATACTGCCAAGAGCAGTTTTGGTCTAGAAGATACATACGTGTTATAATTATAGTGTAATTTAATTAGTAATGAGTAAAAAAATATTTCTAGAAATACTTCTTACTGCCGCGCTTGTTCTTGTACCGACTTATTTTGTTTATAACTATCTTTTAGACAGACAAGGATTTTGGAATACTCAAACAATCTGGAGCATTATTCTAGCTTGTGGATGGCTAGTGGTCTCGCTGGGTTATTATAATCAGGGCTCGCTGGTCCACGCTTCAAAAAGTGCCAAAAATGTATCAGTTTTCCTACCCATCGCCGTCTTTTTTATTCAATGCGTCTTGTTTGTAAAAGGTATTCATTATAAAGACTGGTCTCTGGTCTGGGGAGCTTTGGTAGTCAATTCTGGAGTTACATTTAATCTGTACCAAATAATAAAAGTTCGAAACTTTCTTTAGTCATGAAAGAAAACATCGCTATAATTGCTGCGATACTTGCGGTTGTAGGAAATCTGCCTTACCTCTGGGATGTCATAAAACGAAAAGTAGAACCGCACGCATATACATGGTTCGTTTGGAGCATTGTTTCGTGTATTGTTTTTTTCGGACAGTTGTCAAAAGGCGCTGGCATCGGTGCACTACCAACTGGAGCCTCGGAAATTTTTACTATTATTATATTTTTCTTTTCCCTGCCAAATGGATTTAAGCATGTTAAAAAAATCGACACATTTTTCCTAGTCGTTGCCCTGCTAGGTCTTATTCCTTGGATACTAACAAAAGACCCGACTATTTCAGTCATCATCGCCGTATCGATTGATCTCATCGCTTTCATCCCGACTTTGCGCAAAACATGGCTCAAACCAAAAACTGAAACTCCTCTGCTTTACGGCACAAACGTCCTACGTCACGCTCTGGCTCTTTTTTCTCTGCAGACATATAACATCGCTACAACTCTACATTCAATAGTTATGATTATGGCAAATACAACTATGACTGTTTTTATTTTGCGAAAAAAGAGTAGTTGAGCAAAAAGTAGTACAATTGGGACATGAATAAAGTGCTCAAGCTTGGTTTTGTTTTGATATTTTGTATAACTTTTTTAACCCCAAATATAACTTGGGCTGTTTCTCCTACACTGATTACTTTTCCTGAAAAAATACAGCGGGGTGATCCTGTGATGATTACCGTGGTTGGATTAACAAAGATTTCTGAAGTGAAAGAAATAACTTTTGATGGCATTCATGTGCCAGTGTTTTTGTACAGCCCCGAAGGAAAGCAAGCTTCCAACGGGGCAGGCAAAAAAGTCACAGCTTTTATTGGTGTTGATCTTCGTAAAAAACCCGGGAACTATAATCTGAAGGTAAAATTAACAAACGGACAAACGCTAGAAAAAGTTATTACCGTTTTAGAAAGAGAAAAAGTCGAGGAACCACTCGGCATACCAGAAAAACTTGGCGGAAATACAACTGCAAGTCAGAATAATTTGATCGCAGTGTTGGCGACGGAAAATTCGACACTGAACAACCTGTACACTGGCAAAAAAGCTTTTTGGACAGAATCATTTCACTTCCCTCTTTCACAAATTTTCGTGACGGACCCATATGGATATTCTCGCGAAACTGGCGCATATACTATCCCACACAAAGGCACGGACTTCAGAGCGAGCGAAGGCACTCCTGTCATGGCCATGAATCGTGGAGTTGTTCGGATTGCTCGGACTGGTATTTCTTATGGCAAAACGATCGTTGTCGACCACGGATTGGGATTGCAAACGTTCTACCTTCATCTCTCCAAAATAAAAGTAAATGTTGGTGAACTTGTTTTACCGGGGCAAATTATCGGACTTTCTGGTCAAACTGGCTACACAGACGCTCCACATCTGCATTTGAGTATCAGACTAAACGGAGTCTCAATCGACCCGATGAAATTTATGGAATTTTTTAAGTAAAAAAATAAACTGATACAAAAAACACCCCGGATTTTTCGTCGCGGAGTGCGCAGATCTTAGCTCAGATCAGGAAGTGGGTTATACACCCAATTTGGGCAGATCAGTCGTTAGACCTTTCATACCTAAATTGTGTGAGTTTCCCCATCTTCCTGATGCAGTCGCACCTACGTGGCTGTTCTGTTAAACACCCACAGATACCCATTTTTACCTCGACGATTGAATTCGCCTTCGGTAATCCAAGGATGTGGAATCAACTTCCCTAGCCTTCTGGTGGCTTTGAACCTAACGCGATTTATCCTTACCCGCGTCACCAGACGACATTTGTGCCGACAAGAATCTCTTTGGATTCGGAGATTGCCCCTGCCTGCACAATTATTAGGTCGGTCAATGATACGTATGACTGTTCGTATTTGGGATCCGCCTTTCAGCGAACCTTTTGAAGGAAGATTTCTCTCCCACTGAATTATTGGCTTTTAACCCAAGAATAAGATATTCCTTCTCATCCTCTAATCCAGTACAGCCTTTAGTACCCTTCGAACTCTCTGACGAAGAGTATATACCCTAAAAATTTTATGTCAAATGTTCTAGATGTGGATAAGTGTATAAACTGTTGATATCCTCTTTTATTTTATAAACAAAAGCCACCCAAAAGCACGGTGGCTCTTGGGCGGTCATGGGTACATCTTGTTCCGGATTCTTTTCAGTTTCCGGATAACCTTTGGGTCAGTGATTTTCTGGAAGCGCGGAACAACTTGTCCGTCCTTTTCCACTTCTCCCATCCACATTGCAAGTGGCCTACTGTAAAAACAAGGGATTCCTCCGTACTTTGAAAATCGATATTCCCTGGATTCGTACAAGGGACGATAGACCAGAAAATGCCGTTCCCCAGGACGACAGTTATCCTCTGTGTGAAAACCAACTCCGACTACTTCATAGGCGTAGTTGTTGACTGTGCCAGTTGGGTCATGCTTGTAGTGGTAGTAGAGGCCAGTTTCCGGAACCCTCTTTGGCATTGGAAGTGGAATTGACATATATATCTCCTTCTCAAACCAATTTAGCTCAATTGTGTAATAAAGACAAGAGTGAGATTTATTTTATCTCTAAAAATATTGGATTATGATCCGAAATCTCATCTGGTAAAATTTTAAAATCTTTTACTTCAATCCCTTTGCTGACAAAAACGTAGTCAGCAAATTTGTGTTCTTTTTTATATAAACTTGTTCGTGTTGAAGTTATGTTATTTTCTTTTATGAGATTTCTCAAACCAAACTCTTCAAATTTTTTCAAACTTTCTGTATCTGGCAGTAAATTAAAATCCCCAACCAAAATGAAGGGATTTTTTATGGTTTTGAGAAATTTAATAATATTATCTGACTGGAGTAGTCTATCTTCCGTATCTGTTTTACCCTTGCCATTCCATAATCCATGGAAATTAACTATTGTTTGTAAACCTTTTTCTGTTTGTATACACGCGTATTGAACATTTCTTGCGTGATTACCTACATCGCCTGTCGGAACAAAATCTCGATCCTTAAATACAAAAATATCTCCTTCTTCTATTAAATCTAAATCTTTTTTGACAAATATCGCTAGTCCGTAGTGAGTTCCATAGTGGGGACGGAAAAATCCTTTGTAATCAGTAAGGACTTTGCTAATTTGAGGAAATAAATCTTTCATCATATTTTTTAATACAACCCCACCAGCTACGGCATCTTCAATTTGAAGTTTTGCATGCTCAAAATTTTCTGAATCTACATGCCAAATCTCTTGAAAGCAAAAAACGTCAATCGAATTACTCTGCCTTTTTATAAAATTCAAAAAATCAGCATGCCCTGCTCTCGCTCCCCAGGTATTCAGAGAAAGAATTTTCATAAAAATGATTATACCAAAGTTATTTCTTCTTCGTTTTCTTTTTCTTTGCTGGAAGAGAGTCTGCGACGGCAAATAGAATATCCGGCAAATTCTCTATTTTAGACAGCTGATCTTCTTCAACTACATACCATAGTTTTGCTTTTGGATACGGTTCCCCTTTCTCACACAAACTTTCAAGCTCGTGACTCTCGGGAAGTATTTTTACATACAAAAGGTCATCGCAAACAAGGCCGACAACTTTTCCATCTGCGTACAGAGCATACTCACCAAACATTGATCTGGTAGAAAATCTATCATAATCATTTAGTTTTTCTAAAATAAATTCAATTGTTTCTGGTGAGGTGGACATGAGAGTATTCTTTATTCACATTGCTGACAGTTTGGTTGGATATAGGAACAGCTATGGCTCTAAGTATAGCTTATTCCCCAGCTTCAATAGTTGTTTGATTCTTTTTAATTTCTACAAGATTTTTCAAACTTGCAGTTCTTTCTTTACGTGCATTACGAGTAACATACCACTCATCTATCAATTGTTCGATTAGACTGATAAGTAACTGCGCTTCTTCTGGCTCAACATCAACAATGATGTTTATATCCTTTTCCATGTGTGCTCCAATATTACCAACCGTTCTGACAGCTTCAATGCTATCCCAAACATCTTGATCAACCTTACTAAATTTTGTTCAAGGCGAAACCTTGAACAAAACTATTTATGCAATCAACATAAAAAGATTTATCAGAACATTGGAGAATGTAGGTGAAATAAGACATGGGCTTGGTCGAAGACACTGAGATTTTAACACGAATTGAAATGTAAAATGTAAGAGACACTTCGTCGTTTCACTCCTCAGTGACTTCGATTTTCATTTCATTAAAATCGAAGTGCTGGGAGACTAGGAATCGGACCTAGATTAGAAGCTTCAAAGGCTCCTGTCCTACCGTTAGACGATCTCCCAATACAGTAAACGCAAATTATATTAACACTTTTTCTGACTTTTCACCAGTCGTCTTCTCTGTCAGTTAATAAAATTAATACTCTATATCATTACACACTTAAATAACCCTATAGGATTGGTTAAGTGTATGTAGTACTTATTTATTTTTCCAATGGTAAACCAAATAATTTCCTAAGATTCTTGTCGTTTTCAATAGAATCAACAATAATGTACAGAAGGTCTTTACCTACTCTGAAATCCGCTTTTAATAAAGTGATGAAATCCTCACAATCATACGGATAAATCCAAACACTGTCTTGAAGTCTAGAAAATCCGACACCTAAAAGTGTCAGACGAATTTTAGCACGAAGCGATCTTCTTTTTTCTGGTATATCAAATATAAGCATGCGCCATCTACTGTCCCATTTCTTTGGTTTATCAAATTTCCAACTTTTAATTTCTAATGAATCTAATCTTTTTTGTCCTTTTTCTGTCAATCTTATGAATCCGTTTTTATATTTTAATAAACCATTTTGAATTAAACGGTCTCTAGATCTTGCCATAATTTCTTTTTGTCTTTTGCCTGGAATTACGCCGAATGATTTTAAATATTTAATTGAATTTGGTGCAACAACCGCGAAACTCAAAAGTCCCGCTATTTTTACGGAAGCCAGTATAGCTTTCTGCATGTTATTTCTCGATCTTCTTTTACTAGATTCTTTTTCCAGATTAACCATATTCACACTTTATCATATACACCTAATTTGTCCTATAAGACAAATTAGGTGTGTAATTAATCTCGTAATTATTTTGTGATTCATGGTTAAATTTATAGTTACACTAGCTTTTTTTAACTTTTTGCCATTGTAGTTGAGATGATGAAGGATAGGAAAATATTTAGATTGACTAACCTTCTCATTTATTATATTGTAATTTAGAAAAGTTCCTTCAATGGAATGAGGTAAAAATGGGAAACCGAATCAGCTATTTTCTCTGGCGCAGAGAAATCCCGTGGACTGATGACCAGATAGTTGAGGTTCTGGAAATAGTGAAAGCTAGACGGCGAGAAAAAAGTAAAGAAAAAGCAGACGCCGCCAACATGATCTTGGAGGTCAAGGCTGGTCGACTCTCCCGAATATCTCTATCAGTTGCTTTGCCAGAGTTAGTCAATACCTGCGAAATCTGTGGTAAAAAAGCGATTTACTACCTCGGAATCAAAGGGAGATGCTCAAAACACAAGCTTGTATCGTCTCGTGAAAATGATACACACATCAGAGCATTGCATGGAAAGCAGATATCGTGGGGACTGTTGCGAGAAAATCAATCTCGAGTATCCCTTCGCAGTCAGGCTCATCACAGAGCCCGAGGAAGGACAAGCGACTTCATCAAATAAACACCAGGAGGTTATCGCGCAAACGATAGCCTCCTTTTCTTTTGTCTTCTAATTCTGATTGACTTACTTATAGTATTTCATTACTATTCCACTCGGAGGCAGAGATGAATGAAGATCAGATCAAGCGAAATTCAAAAAGAGATGACGTACTTGATTCCTTGAACTCAAAAGTAGTGGGGCTTGAGGAAATCCATGGTGAAAGTGAGTTTGATTATGCTCTGATCAGAGCACTGCTCATTTTCCTGCAAGACAAACATCTACCGGTCAACGAACATGCTCCTGAAGTCAGATTTCTGAAAGAAACTCTGGTAGAACTTTCGGAATTTGCCAGATCAGTGGAAGAAAGGGATCTGATCTTGGTGGAACTTCTGCTTTGGCTTACAAAATCGATCTGTGGTCAAGCCACGAGAAAGTACACTGAAGTGGAGACGAAAGACCGGCAAAAAGTGCCTTAGGCAGAATCGGTTAGGAGTGAAATCGATTCTGAACTGTGGCAGTAAAAACTGGGGGTTGTCGTTTGGACGACGACCTCCTTTTCTTTTTAAATCACTTTTGAATAATATTTACCAGCACTAGTTCAAGTGGCAACTGCGGAATGTATGAACCGACTGTTCGTTCGTATGCAGTCAAAAGTTTGACTAGGGTTTGAGAAGAAAAAGTTCCGTCACTTTTTGAAAGTTTCTCAACAAATTCAAATTCTTTTTGCGACAAATCATCTTTGACTAGATTCCCTGCTCCAAAACGAACAAGCAAAACCGCTCGAGCCGTATGTAACACAAGTTTCAAAAACACCGTCATGTCAACATTTTGACTGGCTGCTTTTTTCACACTGGAAAGGCCCAGTGTTATGTCCTTTGTGGCAATACTTGTAATAACATTGTGAACTAACTCCACACTTGGCGCACCGGTAACAAGTCGCACTTCATCTTCTGAAATGGTCTTGTTTTTGCTGTACGACAAAATTTTCTGAAGCATACCTTGTGTGTCACGGAAGGAACCGTCTCCTAGAAGTGCAACCAGTTCGCTCGAGGCATCATCGATAGTGTACCCTTCATTTTTTGCTATGTTTATTACAACTTTTTTCAATATTTCTTGACTCGGCTTTTTGAATGTATATACCTCGCATCGCGATAAAACTGTTTCTGGAATTTTGTGTGTTTCTGTTGTGGCCAAAATAAATACAACATGTGCTGGTGGTTCTTCTAGAGTTTTGAGAAGAGCATTTGAAGCAGATTTGGAAAGCATGTGCACCTCGTCCAAAATATAGACTTTGTACTTTGATTCAAAAGGTAGTGTGAAAACAGAGTCGTTCAGCGTTCGAATATCTTCAACAGACGTATTACTTGCCGCATCTATTTCGTAAATATCATTTTTGGAAGTGCCGATGGCCGAGGCGAAAATTCGAGCCACAGAAGTTTTGCCAGTTCCACGCGTTCCAGCAAAAAGGTAGGCGTGAGAAATCTCGCCTGATTTTGCTTCCGCTTCTAGAACTTTTACAACATGATCCTGCCCGATAACATCGCTAAACTTGGCAGGACGATATTTTCTGTATAGTGCTTCTGACATGCAAACAGTATAGCGTAGATTTTAGAAATAAAAAAAGAAGCCGGCTCACGATGTGACTCGTGAACCGGCGAAACGTTCTAGGTTTACAGCTTCTTGTCTGGGTTTTAGGAGTCTGTTTTTTCGAAACGAACACCGCGCGTCCTGACTTCTCTGGAATTTCTCAACCGCTGAAAAGATGCTGGAAATCCTCTCATCTGTCGTTCAAAGTCCAAAACAAGTAGACTTTGACATTTCTCGCAGAATTCAAAGAAAGTCAAAGATTTGGACTTCAAATTGACTTGACCAAAACTCCCGTCACAGCAATAGCAGATGAGCTCCATGCGACCGCCTCTCTACGAAATAACCCGAACGAAAACAAGACTGATCTATAATCGATAGTATCATCCTATATAAAATATGTGAAGTGTGGAAAAAAATTTGTAAAACAAAAAACCGATCACGCAAATGGTGTCGGTTGTGCGGGCTGGCCGCGGTGCACTTATTAGCTGATTAATGAAACTTGTGCACCGCGGCTTCACCCTACGCAAAGATGAGGTAAAACTTGAAAACTACGGCGACATACTCGTCTGTACCTTTCTACCCGTTTCTAAGGGGCAAAGGCTTTCGATCAAGTAGTTTGGTGTGACCCACAAGTTGCAGAGTTTTCGAACTCTGGACTCTAAGTCATGACCAGTTGCCGGACGAAATCCAGTGTTTGTCGCCGAGACACCTCTGCCCCGTGCGCACTGGAAGTTCCGAGGTCAATGATATCACACTAGAAAATCCTGTCAAGTTAGGTAATCTCCCACAATATCTTCTACTTCCCCAGCGTCCTTTGCCTCCATAAGTTTTACTCTTAGTTCTTTTGCCCCATCCCAACCATTCACATACGCCTTGTAATGCTTTTTCATGATGGCAAAACTTTTGTGCGAAAGAAGTTCTTCAAAAAGTTTTGTGTGCTCCAGCATAACACGAAGACGCTCTGGAATTGAGATCATATCCTTCGTCGCTTGAAGCTCCTCAGGATGCTCAATTTGTCTACCATTTTTTAAATGGGACAAATTGGCAAATAAAAACGGATTACCAAAAATGGCGCGACCAAGCATAACTCCATCACAACCAGTCTCCTCACACTTCCTCCTAGCGTCGTCAGTGTCTACGACATCACCATTACCGAAAATAAGTGTTTCGCTTTTTTTGCCGTGGCTGTCAACGAAGCTATCGCGAATCTCAACGGCTCGTTTTACATGTTCCCATCTGGCAGGAACGAGTGACATTTCTTTGCGTGTACGTGCATGAAGTGTAATGACCGCTGGATTTGTTTCTAAGAGGATCGGCAGCCAGGTTTCCAGTTCATTTTTATTATAGCCGATGCGCGTTTTAACACTGACAGGTAAATTTTTGCCGTCTTTTTCTGCTCCACGTTTCGCCGCTAGGATAATTTCTTGAGCGAGTTTTGGATTTTTTATATGTGCCGCTCCTGCTCCTTGCTTTTCGATACTTTTATCAGGACACCCCATGTTAATATCAATGCCGTCAAAACCGAGATCAACTGCAAGCTCGGCGGCCTTTTCCATCATCTCTGGTTTGCTTGTAAAAAACTGGGCAACGATCGGTCGCTCTCCCTCGGTATAGGCTAAATCTTTTATGAGATTCTCATATCCACCTAGGAAAAGCCCATCTGCTGAAACGAACTCTGTCCACATTACATCAGGTTTACCGTATTTTGCGATAATACGTCGAAAAGCAGGATCAGTGACGTCTGCCATAGGAGCGAGAACAAAAATTGGTTTTTTTAGATCCTTCCAAAAATTCATATGAACACCTTACACTATTGCTTCAGTTTATAGAAGAGTTTATTCCCAAAGCGTAAATCTATATACTCCACAGAAATATTCCCATTTACTTTTAACGCTGGAGCACCCAGAAGAGAGGCTAAATTCTGGCTGACTTTTGATAGTGGTTCTTTAACATCAAAATAAATCTGTCCACCACCAGCAATAAACAGAGAAA